>JAQQAM010000088.1 GCA_028532905.1 Spirochaetales bacterium | reverse complement strand
CATTTTCTTCAAATCTGCCTTCATTCCTGAAAAAAAAACGCCCATCTGAACAGTCGGGATTCAGTTTTATCTATCAAACTGAAATCAAACTTGGGCAATTCAAAAAAATGAATCTGCATCATATCTGATAATACTACGGTTCTGGTTCTGTCATCTACTGTAAGAAACCGGATTTACATAACAGCTCATAACACCTCCTATCCTTCCCGGTAGAGCGATTCATCCCCATTCTCTGGAGGCTGATTCACACAAATAATGAAATTAAAGGTGTACATCTGAACTGATGATTCAAATACATTCGATATTGAATCCTGCAGGAATACAGAATCCGCGAATGCTCTCCTGTAAAAAAGTAATAACTTCCCCTAGCCTAAACCGGAAAGCTGTGTAAAAATGTTTATGAAAATATTTTGCACAGAACTTTGTATAAAGAGAGAATAAAATGTCATTTAAAGTCGCATTCATCGGTGCGGGAAGCATCGGATTTACCCGAAAACTGATTCAGGACCTTCTCACTGTTCCCGAGTTTTCAGATATTGAAATATGTCTGATGGACATCAACAGCCGGAATCTGGAAATGGTGGAAAAGCTGATCCGTAAGGACCTGATCAGCAATAACAGAAAGAACATCAAATTTGCCACAACAACCAGCCGTAAAGAAGCTCTTCAAAAAGCCCGGTACATTCTGAATGTGGTCCGGATCGGGGGACTGGAAGCCTTCCGTCACGATGTGGAGATTCCCTTGAAATACGGTATTGATCAGTGCGTAGGCGATACGGTCTGCGCCGGAGGCATCATGTACGGTCAGAGGGTGATCCCCTTCATGAGCGATCTGTGCCGGGATATTAAAGACCTGGCAGAAGAAGATGCCCTTCTGCTCAACTATTCCAATCCCAATGCCATGGTCACCTGGGCTGCCGAAGCTTCGGGCGTCAGAGTTCTAGGCCTCTGTCACGGGGTTCAGAACGGACACTTGCAGCTTGCCGATGCTCTGGGGCTGAAACCGGAAGAACTGGATTACAGCTGTGTGGGGATCAATCATATGACCTGGTACACCCGGCTGGAGCATAAGGGGCATGCCTATACAAAAGAAGAACTGATTGACGCTCTTGAGAATCATGAAGAGTACAGCCGTCAGGAGAAAGTGCGCATCGACATCCTCAAACGTTTCGGGTACTACAGCACAGAATCCAACGGACACCTCTCAGAATACCTTCCCTGGTACAGAAAAAACAAAGAGGAAATTAATAAATGGATATCCGAGGATGAGTGGATTCACGGAAGAACGGCGGGTTACCTGAATTACTGCCGGGAGAGGAGGAACTGGTTTGAAGAGGATTTTCCCCGCTGGCTGGAAGAGGAATCCCCTGTATACAGTGAAGAGAACCGCTCTGTGGAGCATGGTTCCCGGATTATAGAAGCCCTTGAAACCGGCCGGATCTACAGAGGTCATTTTAATGTCCGCAACAAGGGAGCCATCGGCAATCTCCCGGCAGATGCCATTGTTGAACTGCCCTGCTATGTGGATAAAAGCGGGATACAGACACCTCTTTACGGAGATTTGCCTGACGGTCCCGCCGCCCTGTGCCAGAGCAATATTGCCGTTCAGCGGCTGGCGGTCAAGGCGGCTCAGACTGGAGATATTTTCCTGCTGAAACAGGCTATGCTGCTGGACCCCTTAAGCGGTGCCATGTGTACTCCGGCCGAACTGGATGCCATGACCCATGAGATGCTTCTGGCCGCAGAGGAATGGCTGCCCCAGTATGCAAAGGCCATCCATGATCTGAAGGAGATTATAGAATGAGTAAGAACAGACCCAACGTTGTCATTTTTTTCAGCGATCAGCAAAGAGCCGACTCCCTGGGAATAAACGGGAATCCCATGAATATAACTCCCAACCTGGACAGAGCTGCCGTTGAGGGAACCAATATTCCCTATGCCTTCAGCCCCCAGCCTGTCTGTCTTCCGGCCAGAGCCTGTCTCCAGACCGGTTATTACGCCTCCCAGATCGGCTGCGACACTAATAACGGAATGCTTCCCGAAGATGTTCCCAAACTGGCCGATTATTTCAATGACGCCGGCTACAGAACCGGATATATCGGGAAGTGGCATCTCCACCAGACCAAAAACATCATCTTTGACAAACCCCAGGGGGGCTACCAGTACTGGCTGGCGGAAAACATCAGTGAATTCGTGTCTGATGCCTACAACACGGTCCTCCACGATGGGGAGGGTCGGGAACATTCCCTCCCGGGATACAGGGTGGATGCGGTTACCGACGCCGCCATCCGCTACATCGATGAGGTGCGGGATGAGCCCTTTATGATGATGGTATCCCACCTGGAGCCGCATCACCAGAACCACAGAGATGCCTACCCGGCCCCCCATGGGTACGAAGAGATGTACAACGATCCCTGGACACCGCCGGATCTGAAAACACTGGGGGGCAGCTCGGCCCGTCACCTGCCGGGGTATTACGGCATGATCAAACGGTTGGATGAAGCCTACGGCCGCCTTCTGGATGCTCTGCGGAGCCGGGGGATTCTGGAGAATACAATAGTCCTCTACTCTTCGGACCACGGCTGCCATTTTAAAACAAGAAACGGGGAGTACAAGCGCTCCTGTCACGACGCCTCCACCCGGATTCCCATGGTGATCACAGGCGGTCCCTTTAACAGCGGCGGTCAGCTCAGAGATCTGGTCAGCCTGGTGGACATTCCCTCCACTCTTCTGGATGCCTGCGGTATCGAAGTTCCCGCTCATATGATGGGCCGCTCCATCCTCCCCCTTCTGAAGGGCGAAAGAGACGGTTGGCCTCAGGAAGTTTACACAGAGATCAGCGAATCCCACACAGGCCGCTGCATCCGGACAAAACGATGGAAGTACTCCATCCGGAAAACAGGTGAAAACCGTTATACCGAGGACTTTCTCTACGATCTGGAGAATGATCCCTGGGAATTGGATAACCTGATAGGCATGGTCAGTTTCAAAGAGATCAGGGATGACCTCAAAAAGCGGCTGCTCTCAAAAATGAAAGAAACCGGACAGACAGTTCCGGAAATTGAAGACGCACCGGTAAAAGATCATTTTATGCGGACTCTTGAACCGGAGGAGTGGCATGGCTGAACACCGTAAAGCAAATATTCTCTTCGCCATTGCCGATGATGCCTCCCATTTCGGCTGTTACGGCCACAGATTTGTCAGTACCCCCTGCATCGATAATCTGGCATCCCGGGGAGTCAGGTTCACCAGCGCCTTTACCACCAACCCCAAATGTGCCCCCAGCCGGGCGAGTATTCTGACAGGACACCATACCTGGCAGCTGAAAGAGGGCTGCGATCATTACGGTTATTTTCCCGATAACTTTGAGGTCTACCCCGATGTGCTGGAAGACGCCGGTTACCTAGCAGGCTTTACGGGAAAAGGATGGGCTCCCGGCGATTATACCCGCTGCGGCCGCCATCAGAACCCGGCCGGGAAGGAATACAACAGCCGTCGGCTGACCCCTCCTGCAAGCTCTGAAATAAGCAGCTGTGACTATGCGGCCAATTTCAGTGATTTTATGAAGGACCGGAAGAAGGATCAGCCTTTCTGCTTCTGGTACGGATGCCATGAACCCCACAGGCCCTACGCCTTTGGAGAATCGGAAGGGGAACCGGCAGTTTCTGATAAAACAGATGACCCAAAACCTCCTCCCTACTGGCCGGATGAAGATCTGATCCGGCAGGATATGAGAGACTATGCCTACGAAATAAACTGGTTCGACCGGCAGCTGGAGGGAATTGTTTCCATTCTGAAAGAGGAAGGAGAGCTGGATAACACCTGGATTATTGTGACCTCCGACAACGGCGCCCCCTTTCCCCGGGTGAAGGGGCAGATGTATGACGATGATTTCAGACTGCCTCTGATAGTGCATCCTCCCGGAGGAATCTCCGGACGGACCTGTGAGGAACTGGTCAGTTTTACCGACTTTTTCCCCGCTTTTCTGGAAATAGCCGGACTGCCTGGGGTCACAGATCTTCCAGGACAAAGCCTACTGTCCCTGTGCGGCAGTGAAGATCAACCGTCATGGAACAGATCCTATGTTCTCATGGGCCGGGAACGACACGATCTGGGAAGGGAAAATGATACTGGCTACCCGGTCCGCTGCCTCCGGACCAAAGATGAACTGTTTGTGTGGAATCTCAAGCCCGAAAGATGGCCGGCAGGAAATCCGGAAACCGGCTTTACCAACTGCGACAGTTCTCCC
>JAQQAM010000087.1 GCA_028532905.1 Spirochaetales bacterium | reverse complement strand
GAGCTACCTGCGGGAATTTCCCTGTCTGTCCTGTATGACAACACAAGCATGATCCGGAGTACTCTGGATCAGGTATACAAGGCGGCTCTCCAGGGAGCCCTTCTGGCCATGCTGGTACTGTTCCTCTTTCTCAGGAATATCAAAAGTACCCTGATTATCGGGCTCTCCATCCCCATTTCCCTGCTGGTGACCATGATGGGAATGTACTTCTTTGATCTGACCCTGAATATGATCAGCCTGACCGGTCTGATACTGGGACTGGGGATGATAGTGGACAACTCCATTGTTATTCTGGAAAACATTTACCGCTACAGGGAACGGGGAGCCAAACTGAAACCTGCGGCCATACTGGGTTCCCGGGAGATGGTGACAGCCATTATTGCCTCCACACTGACCACCCTTTGTGTCTTTATTCCCCTGATCATCTGGAAGAATGATCTGGAGATGATGGGACAGATGTTTGAAGATATGATTTTTACTGTTGTTCTGTCTCTGGTCATCTCCCTGATAACGGCGGTGACCCTTGTTCCGGCCCTGAGCAGCCACTATCTGAAACTGGACAGCCGGAAGCAGAAGCCCTTGAAGAATAAGGCTCTGATTTTCCTGGATAATCTGAGTGAAAAACCCTTTAAATGGGTTGAAGCCGGCTACCGGAAAGGCCTTGCCTTCGCCCTTGGCAACCGGGCCCTGGTTCTGAGTCTTGTGGTCATAATGCTGATTATATCTGTTCAGCTTTTCGGTACACTGGGTATGAATCTCCAGCCCCGTCCCACAACCGATGACAGTGTCCGGATAAATCTGACCATGCCGGTGGGAACAACCCTGGAACGGACTGAACTGTTCATTCAGGAGATGCGTCAGATCGTTGAAGATGAAGTGGAGGGTTATGAGAATCTGATCCTCTCCATCGGATCCGGCGGAAGAGGCAGTTCCAACAGCTATACAGGATCAATAGAAATAAACCTTCCTCCCCTGGATCAGCAGATAGACAGCCCGTCTGTGATTCAGGCAAAGCTGCGGCCCTACTTAAACCAGTTCCCCGACGCTCAGTTCTCCTTCTCCGCCGGCCGCCGTATGAGCAGCAGTTCTCCCGTAGCCATAGAGATATTCTCCAATGATCTGGATCTGGCCAGTGATACGGCTCTGGTCATCAGAGACCTGCTCAGGGACAACATTCCCGAAGTGGAAGATCCCGCCTCTTCCATGGAAGACGGGGGACCCGAATACCGGATTGTCATCGACACAGACAGAGCCGCCTCATTCGGACTGTCCAGTACCACGGTTTCCGCCACAATCAAGAATTTGATTGACGGCAATACAGCAACCACCTTCTGGAAAGACGGAAACGAGCTGGATGTTCTTGTGCAGCTGAATGAAGAAGACAGACGCTCTCTCTCGGACCTGGAATCCCAGTATCTCCAGACCTCATCGGGAGCGAAGGTTCCCCTGAACAACCTGGCGTCTCTGGAGGAAACCGTGGGTCCCAAAAGCATACGGCGGGAAAATGAAACCCGGATTGTCCAGGTGACCGCAGACCTGGCCGAGGGGGTTGCGGTGACTCAAATTCAGCCGCTTATAGAGGATCTTCTGGAAAACAGCCTTGTTGTTCCCGAAGGAGTCAGAATTGAATACGGAGGTGAATCCAGGGAGATTGAAGAGTTCTCCAGACCTCTGATTATCATCATAGTTGTGGCGGTGATTATGGTTTTTGCCATTATGGCGAGCCTTTTTGAATCCCTTGTGGACCCCTTTATCATATTTTTCTCCATCCCCCTGCTCCTGATCGGCGTTGTGGGGGTCTATAAAATAACCGGTGAGGCCTTCAGCGTGATCTCGGCTGTGGGGATCGTTGTTCTGGCAGGAATTGTTGTGAATAACGGGATTGTTCTTGTGGATTATATCAATCTGCTCCGGAGCAGAGGGAATGATCTGATACCGGCGATTCTGGAGGGATCTCAGAGCCGTCTGAGACCTATTATCATGACCAGTCTGACCACCATTCTCGGAATGGTTCCCATGGGATTTTTTCCCGGTGAGGGAACGGAGTTTATCCGGCCCATCGGCCAGACTGTTGTGGGCGGGCTGGCCGTAAGTACCCTGATCACACTTTTTGTCACTCCCGTGATGTACAGTCTGCTCAATAGCAGGCTCCCCGGACTGAGCCGGAAAAGCAGGAGGCGGCAGATGAAGCTGGAAACCCTTGAAGCGGAGGCAGGCGCATGAAACGTGTTGAAATAATGATCAATCAGTCCATAACAGAAGATCTGATAGAGGGGCTTCAGAAACAGGATCTCTATCATGCCTGTACCAGATGGACCCCTGTCTACGGACTGGGGAATGCCGGTCCCCGGGAGGGATCTCCCGTCTGGCCCGAGAGCAATTCAGTTTTTCTGCTGTTTCTGGAAGAGGAGCAGCTGGATGCCCTGAGTCCCCTGATCCATGATCTGAAAAGGGAGTTTCCCGAAGAAGGTCTGAAATGTTTTATCAGCCAGGGGCCGGATGAAATCATCTAGTCCTGTGTAATTTATACAATTGAACCCTCCTGCTGCCCGTCGGGCCGGGAGGGTTCCTTTCAAATACAGAATTTTTTACAAAAAAGTAAAAATTAGGTTTTCATTAAAATCCAATTCACTTATTTTCGAAAACCTACCTTTTCCATTCCTTCTTTTCCAGATTCTGATAAAAAAGCCCCGTTTCACCACGAAAAGAACAACAGTTCATTTAACTGATTGCTTGATCAATCCTTTAATTTCCTCATATATATAAAACTTTTACACCAATAACACACAAATAAAGGAGCTTTCTTTTGGAACTGTTTTCTTCTATTGTCGCCCGGGTCAACAGCTTTGCCTGGGGACCTGTAATGATTATTTTCCTGGTGGGAACCGGGATTCTTCTGTCTGTAGGGACACGCTTTGTGCAGTTCAGGAAACTGGGACAGGCCTTCCGTCTTCTCTTTTCAAAGGATCATGCCGGAACAGGGGATATCACACCCTTCCAGGCATTGATGACCTCCCTGTCCGCCACCATCGGAACAGGAAATATTGCCGGTGTGGCCACCGCCATCGCCCTGGGAGGCCCTGGTGCGGTATTCTGGATGTGGATGACCGCCGCCTTCGGAGGGGCCACAAAATTCGGAGAAGCCGTACTGGCCATTAAGTACAGAGAGACCAATGACAAAGGAGAACAGTCCGGCGGTCCCATGTACTATATCAAAAACGGCATGAAAGAGAAGTTCGGCGGGAACTGGGGATGGCTGGGTTGGCTTTTTGCCCTGTTCGGTGTCTTTGCCTCCTTTGGAATTGGAAGCATGGTCCAGTCCAACTCCGTTTCCGATGCCCTGAATACGGGATTCGGCCTTCCTCCTGTATGGACCGGAATCATCCTCACAGCCCTGACAGCCCTTGTTATTGTGGGGGGAATTAAATCCATCGCCAGTGTGACATCCAAAATTGTCCCTTTTATGGCTGTTTTCTTTATTGCCGGTTCCCTGGCGGTTCTGATCTCCAAGGCCTCCGGAATCCCCGAAGCCTTTTCCATGATCTTCTCCAACGCCTTTAACAGCACAGCCGTCAGCGGCGGTCTTGTGGGTACGGTTATCAGACTGGGTGTTGCCAGAGGGGTCTTCTCCAACGAAGCCGGTCTGGGTAGTGCTCCTATTGCCCATGCCGCCTCCTCCAACGACAACCCCTATACTCAGGGTCTTATTGCGTCACTGGGTTCCTTTATCGATACCCTGGTAATCTGTACCATGACCGCTCTGGTGATCCTGGTGTCCGGTCTGATTACCATCGGCCCCGACGGAATGATGAGTGTTGCCGAAGGCCTGAACGGAGCGGCTCTGACCACCAGAGCCTTTGATGCCTCCCTCCCCGGAGCCGGAAAATACCTTGTCTCCCTGGGACTGATTTTCTTTGCCTTTTCCACTATTTTGGGATGGTACTACTATGGCGCCAAATGCTTTGAGTATATTGCCGGAACGAAATCCATACCCCTGTACAAGGTGGTTTTTCTGGCATCCGCCCTTCTGGGAACCCTTCTTAAAATCGGTATTGTCTGGGATCTTTCGGACACCTTCAACGGTCTCATGGCCCTTCCCAACCTGGTGGCCCTGATTGCCTTAAGTTCAATCATTTTTCAGACTGCCAAAGAGGCCAGAGAGGACAGCTTCAAAGCAGCCGGACTGGGTGTGGAGAACAGCTGACCACCCCCGGCTGATTATCGAAAGGTTCTCAGCGGCACAGACTCAGATTTCAACTCAAAAAAAGCAAAGCAGGCTGTTTTCTAAAGAATTTCTAACTGAAAACAGCCTGCTTTCTCATTTATCAAGG
>JAQQAM010000086.1 GCA_028532905.1 Spirochaetales bacterium | reverse complement strand
GAAATACAGAGAGTATTGATGAATCTGGCTCTCAATGCCAGAGATGCCATAAAAGATGATGGGGTGATTGTATTTGAAACACTGAACTGCCCTGAAAAATCTAATATTGAGACAATCTCGGGAACAAGCACTCTGGACTCTTCTTTTCTGTGTGTCCGTGTGTCAGATACAGGACATGGCATACCTGAAGAAATAGCATCCCGCATTTTCGAGCCTTTTTTCTCCACCAAAGATCAGGGAGAGGGCTCCGGATTGGGTTTATCAGCGGTTTACGGTTCACTAATAGAACATCAGGGGTATATAAATTTAGAAAGCAATAGTGAAAAAGGGACAGTTTTTTCTCTGTACTATCCTTTGGCTCTGTAAAAAAATAGAATCATCTTGACAGAGCCTTAATATTTATCCAAAGTTAATATAATGAGTAAGGTCTCCAGAAAGTTTAATACTCTGTTAATCCTGTCAGTTGCGCTGTCTGTATTTTTCTCTTCCATGACCATTACAGTCTATCTCCTGTTCAAATCGGAAAAAGATACTCATGAAAAGGATCTGATCCATCTACAGGGCCTGGCAGGAAATATAAGAGCATTCCTCGATCACAGTGTAACTCTGAATTACCAGTTGTCCATCAATCCCGAAATAAAAGATTCCATCCTCAACGCCGAAGAAGACTGGGAGGAGCGGTTTCTCCAGTATGAGGCGCAGTATGATACGGCTTCCTCTGTCAATGACAGATCGGGATATCCCCTGTTAAGCGGTCTGCAGCAGCAGTATGACTTTGTGGAACTCTTTTTTGTTCAGGACAGTGTGGGAAATCAGACAGCCCGGTCCTATGGACAGCTGGGAAAGCGCGCCGACCGCTGGTGGTTCAAACGGATGGCTTTGAATCAGGATTACAGATCCTTCCTCTCCCATTCCTATTACTCTCTGACCGGAGCCAAGCCTGTGGCTTCCATATTTCATCCTGTCATGAATGAGGGGCAGTTTATCGGTATTATGGGAATGGACATCAATTTTGATAAACTTCAGAGGATTGTAGAATCCTATATGGTTCTGGATGACATGTTTGCCATAGTCACGGATATGGAGGGTGTGGTTATCGCCCATCCTGATCCCGTTTATATTTCTGAAATCTACAATATAAGGGATATGACCCGGTCTGTTTTGAAAGATCATGAATCCGATCTCAATGATGATGGATACAGAGACCTTGAGGTTCTGGATATTGACTGGCCCGATGAGATGAGGAAGGCGGTTCAGAGAGGAATTGCCGGAGAAAAAGGGTATTATGAGAATGTACATTTTCCCGAGGGGTCACAGAATGTATACTTTGCACCCATCTCTTTAACGGGTTCTGTGAATATGGACTCAAATTATGTTGTCCTTCTGATTCACGACAGAAGCCCCATTCTCAGAACACGGAATACCATTTTCTTTTATATCATCGTTTTTATTTTTACCATAATTCTGGTTCTCTACTATATTTTCAGAGGACGGTTCAATCAGAAAATTCTGTCTCCCCTGGAAGTTCTGATCGATTCCATGAAGGATCTTGATTTTGATCATTTTGAAGAGATCGATCTGATAACGGATGATGAGTTTTCCCTCCTCTCCAGCAGCTACAACCGGTTAAGGCGGAAGCTGGCGGATGCCAATAATGAGCTGAAAGTGAAGGTGGATATTCTCAAGGAAAGCGAAAGCGGATATAAGGCTTTTGCAGATATCGGCCTGGCTCTCTCCACCGAAAGGGATATAGACCGCTTGATGGAACTGATCCTGGATGAGGCAAGAGCCCTTACCAGAGCAGACGGCGGAACTCTCTATCTTTATAATGAAGAGAATAACTGCCTGGAGTTTTCCATCCTCCATAATGAGACTATGGGGTCATATCTGGGAGGAACCAGCGGTAATCCTGTGACACTGCCCCCCGTGCCTCTGAGTAGTGAAAACGGCAGTCCTAACAAGTCCCATGTATCGGCCTATGCCGCCATTACAGGAGAGGTCATCAATATTCAGGATGTCTATGAAGCAGAGCATTTTGACTTTTCCGGTACCCGGACTTATGACCGCCTTAACAACTACTCTTCCAAATCCATGCTGGTGATTCCCATGAAGAATATGTCTGGAAAGCTCATTGGCGTTATTCAGTTGATAAACGCCCGGGAAACGGATAGTTTGAAGGTTCAGCCTTTCAGTACCTTTTCTGAGGGGCTTATTGTCTCTCTGGCATCCCAGGCGGCTGTCGCCCTGACCAATGTACAGCTCAATAAAGATCTGGAAGAGCTATTTTATGCCTTTATCCGAAGCATTGCTGCGGCTGTTGATCAGAAATCCGCATTTACCGGAGGCCATATCAAACGGGTTGTTAAGCTGACCATGATGATTGCAGAGGCTGTGAATGCTGATAATTCGGGTGTCTTTGCACAGAGATCACTCAATGAACAAGAGATGGAAGAACTTCGTCTGGCCGCCTGGATGCACGATATAGGCAAGGTCACCACGCCGGAAGTGGTAATGGACAAGAAAACAAAATTGGAAGGTCTGGTGGACCGGATCGATGTTCTGGAAGCCCGGTACAGAATGCTCTGCGGAGAAGTGGAAAAAAGTGATGAATCAACTGTGCAGGAACTGAAGGATGAACTGGAGTTCCTGAAAGAGTCCAACCAGAGCGGCGAGTTTATGTCTGATGAGAAAATAGACAAACTGAATGCCATTGCCCGGAAAAACTATGTCTATGAGGGCCGGGAATATCCCTACCTGACCGATGTGGAACTGTACAACCTTTCGATCCGCAAGGGAAATCTGAACCCTGAAGAGCGGAAGCAGATGGAATACCATGCCGCCATGACAGCCAAGATCCTGGCAGAACTCAAATTCCCGGGACATCTGTCACGGGTGGCGGATTATGCTTCCATGCACCATGAGAAACTGGACGGCTCCGGTTACCCGCTGGGCCTCAAGGGTGATGAAATCCCCCTGCAGGCCAGAATTATTACAGTAGCGGATATTTTTGAAGCCCTTACGGCGCCTGACCGGCCCTACCGCCAGCCCATGCAGCTTTCAAAGGCCCTGCAGATTATGGGATTCATGATCAAGGACGGACATATCGATGCGGATGTTTTTGCATCCTTCAAATCCAGCGGTGCCATACAGCGCTATGCGGAAGAAGAGCTGAATCCGGAACAGGTAGATACGGAATCTTCTCAATAGAGATAAATAGTACCAAAATTATATTAAATGTACAATTCATATTATAACCTTCAGGATTATTCTTTATTCAGTAAATAAATAAGTGAGGGTTTTATATGACATCATTGGAACGAGTTGCTACTATTCTTCAACACAAAGAGGCTGACCGGGTTCCTGTTTATCCCCTGATAAACAGTATTTCAAGAAATTATCAGAACATCAATTATCCTACCTGGAGTATGGATATTGATAAATGTGCCCAATCTATAATTTCTGCAACTGATGATATCGGAGTAGATGTCATCTGCTCACTGATTGACCTTTCGGTGGAGGCCGCCGACTTCGGTCAGAAAATAATCTATCCGGAGCATGATGCGGCTCATCCGGCTCTGGATAACAGACTGCTTCCGGATATTGGGAGTCTGAAAACTCTTCAGCCCATTGATCCCACCAGAACGCCCCGTATGAGCGATCATATTCGCCTCTGTCAGACTCTGATGAATGAGCGAGGAACAACTCATCCTGTTGTGGCTTTTGTTTTTGGTCCCCTGGGAATCCTGAGCATGCTGCGGGGGCAGTCGGAAATCTTTATGGATATGATTGATGACCCCTCTGCTGTGCATGATGCCCTATCAGCCATTACTGAAACATTAGTCATTTACTGCAAAGAGCTAATGAAGACCGGGGTTCATGCCGTTATGTTTGATACTCTGTTTGCATCCCAGTCTATTCTGAGCAAAGAAATGTGGGATGAGTTTGAGGGCCCCTATATTGAACGGCTTTCCCGTCTGGTTCATGACAATAATACCATGGTGATGATCCATAATTGCGGAAACGGGATTTACTTTGATGCCCAGATCAAGAGGATGGAACCTGAAGCCATCAGTTTTCTTTTTCCCCCTGATGATTGTGCTGACTTTTCTGAAACAAAGGCCAAATACGGGGATCAAACGACACTGATCGGCTATATCACCCCCTCATGGCTCCTGTCTGCAGAGGAAGAGGAAATTCGCAAAGAGTGCAGGGAAGAGATGGATACCTGTAAGAAGGACGGCGGCTTTATTCTGGCGACAGGCTGCGAATATCCCTCCGGTCTGCCCTCTGACAAGGCTAAAATCATTGTTGATGAAGCCCTACGATCCGGTCAGTACTGACTTCCGGGGGGGATCTTTCCGGCAGTTCACTGGTAAGCCTGCCAGCCTGCCGGAAAGAGTATTTTTTACTATAAATTTTCCACAGCTGCCCGTTCGATGGGAAGGCCTTTGTGATACCGGTCAAAAAAGGCTCTGAATCCTTCCACATCCTCTTTCAGAGGAGCTGTGGCCGCACCGGAGCTGCCGGCAAAAATCTGTTCCAGGAATTCAGGCAGAGTTCCCGTATCCTTTTCTGATGCAAAAGCCGCGAGCAGGGCAATACCCCAGGCTCCGCCTTCTCCTGCGGTTTCCAGTATGGAAACGGGTGTTTCTGTGGCGGCGGCCATGATTCTGACACCCACTTCCGCTGTTTTGAAGAACCCTCCATGCCCGCGGATCTCATCCACCTGAACACCTTCTTCTCCTGTCAGAATATTCAGACCGGTTTTCAGGGCACAGAGGGCGGTGTAGAGATGACTGCGGACAAAGTTTTCCAGGGTGAAGGCGCTTTCCGCCGATCGGGCGAAAAGGGGACGGCCCTCGCTGAAACCAGTCATATGCTCTCCTGATATATAGCCGTAAGACAGAAGTCCGCCGCAGTCGGCATCCCCCTCCAGAGCTTTGCCCAGGAGGGTGTCGTAGAGTTCTGCTGTTGAGAACTTGGCGCCCATGGCCTTGGCCGACTCTCCCAATAGGCCGATCCAGGCGTCATAGTCGGAAGTACAGTTGTTGGAGTGGGCCATGGCTACAGGTGATCCGTCGGGGGTTGTGACCATATCGATTTCATGGTGGAGTTTTTTTAGAGAGTTTTCCAGAACCAGCATGGCGAATACAGAGGTTCCGGCAGAAACATTTCCTGTCCGTCTGGCAACAGAATTGGTGGCCACCATTCCGGTTCCCGCATCTCCTTCAGGGGGACAGAGGAGGCATCCGGCTTCCAGACTGCCTTCCGGATCTATCAGGGCTGCCCCTTCGGCTGTCAGTGTTCCCGCTTCAGTACCGGCGCTCAGAACCTCGGGCAGAATAGAATCCAGTGTCCAGGAGTAGGACTTACCGGCAATATGAGAATTGAAGAGCCCGGTCATCCGGCTGTCAAAGCTGCCTGTTTCTGAATCGATGGGGAACATCCCCGAGGCTTCTCCCGCACCCATGACTTTTTTTCCTGTCAGTTTCCAGTGGATATATCCGGCCAGAGTGGTCAGGAACGCAATATCCTTTACATGCTCTTCACCCTTCAGAATAGCCTGATACAGGTGGGCGATGCTCCAGCGCTGGGGAATGTTAAACTGAAAGAGCTCGGTCAGTTCGGATGCCGCCTCACCGGTGATGTTATTCCGCCATGTACGGAATTCGGCCAGCTGCTTTCCCTCTGCATCAAAGGGGAGGTATCCGTGCATCATACCGCTGATTCCCAGTGACTTCAGTTTTTTGAGTCGACAGCCGTATTTTTTGTTCACATCCTCCTGCAGAGAGGAAAAGGCCGACTGGAGTCCCTGCCATACTTCCTCAAGAGGGTAGGTCCATATTCCTTCCGGGCTCTGGCTGTTTTCCCAGCCGTGACCGCCTGAGGCGACAGGCTGAAAAGCACTGTCTATAAGAACGGCTTTGATTCTGGTGGAACCGAACTCGATTCCCAGTGAAGCCTGTCCTGTTTCTATGATGGTTTTTGTGTCCATGAAAAATTCCCCTTTACAGATTTTGTATTCAGCGTTATTATTTGCGTTATCGATAACGCATTGTAGCCTTAGTCATTAGAGTCTGTCAATTTAAAGTTTAGCAGAACTGATGGATACGGAAACAGGAACCGTTATGTTCATTGACAGATGAGAGAGGGTGGTAGTAAAATGCGTTAACGATAACGCATTGAGGAGTATGGTATGGCTACCTTAAAGGATATAGCAGATGCCGTTGGTGTGTCCATTGGAACTGTCGACAGGATTCTGCATAAACGGGGACGGTACTCGGAAAAAACGGCTGAGAAAGTCCGGAAGGCCATGGAAGAGCTTCAATATACTCCCAATATCCATGCCAGAGGGCTTAAAAAGACGAAGCAGCACCGTTTTGCCTCACTGATCCCCCTGGAGGAGCAGGACAGCGGCTACTGGAAACTCCTGGCAGACGGGATCAGAAGGGCCAGTGCTGAACTGGGTTCCTACGGCAGTACGGTCGATCTTATTTTCTTTGACCGTTACTCATCCGATTCCTGTTCCAGGGCTCTGCAGGGGGCGCTGGATTCCGGAGTGGAGGGGCTGCTCATTGCCGCTGTCAGACCGGATGATATGAAAAGACAGCTTCAGGATGCAGGAATTCCCTATCTCTTTGTGGACTCGGATATACCTGAGCTGACCGAGCGCTGTTCCTATATCGGACAGGACTCCTTTCAGAGCGGTTATCTGTCGGGCAAACTGATGCACCTGCTTCTGGGAAGAGGATCTTATCCATCTCGGGTGCTGATGATTGAGCCGCCGGGAAGCAATTATCACCTGAAACAGAGAATGGCGGGATTCCGTTCCTATATGGAGAGCACGGCTCCCGGGGTGGAGCTGGAACGGATGAAAGAAGATCTGGATGAAGAGAAGAGCTTTCACAGCTGCCTGGAGTCCTGTCTGGAAAACAGGAGGTCCCTTCCCGACGGAATCTTTGTTGCCAACTCGTCTGTCTATTATGCTGCTTCCTATCTCAAGAAGAAGGGAGAGGATTACAGCCGTATTCCCCTGATCGGATATGACCTGATTCCGGGAATGGAAAGCTATATATCAGAGGGGATCATCGATTTCATTTTAACCCAGCAGCCTGAACTGCAGGGCTATCAGGGAATGATCACTCTGTATGAATATCTGGTGCTGAACAAAGAGGTTCAGAAGGAAGTTTTTGTTCCTCTCAATATCATTACCAGAGAAAATTTAAGAACTTTTGAAACCTGACAGCGTCTGACTCTTCCATATTGAAACGACGCAGGGCAGGAAAGGAGAGATGCCTTGAGCCGGTATAAAGAGCTGAAAGAACGCTGTTACCGCAGCAATATGGAGATTCCCGAAAAAGGGCTTGCCATTTACACATTCGGGAATGTCTCGGCAAGGAATCCCGGTGAAGATGTATTTGCCATCAAACCCAGCGGTGTTTCCTACGATGAACTTAAACCCGATGACATAGTTATTGTCGATATGGAAGGACACTCTGTGGAGGGGGATCTGCGTCCCTCATCAGATACCATGACTCATGCGGTCCTCTACAGAACCTATGCCGGACTCGGAGGGATTGTTCATACCCATTCCACCTATGCCGTCGCCTGGGCCCAGGCCAAACGGGCTGTTCCTATCTACGGTACCACCCACGCGGACCATCTGGCCGGCAATATCCCCGTCACAGAAGTGATGAGTGACCAGATGATCAAAGGGGATTACGAGGAACAGACAGGCTATCAGATTCTGAATGCCCTGAAAGATCAGAAGCTCTCTGTGGAGGAAGTACAGATGATTCTGGTCGCCTCCCACGGCCCCTTCACCTGGGGAAGTACACCGGAAAAGGCGGTTTACAACGCCGCTGTTCTGGAAGAACTGTGCCGGATGGCTCTGTTTACCGAGCAGATCAATCCCGATGCGGGGCGGATGAAACAGGCTCTTATCGATAAACACTACATGAGAAAACACGGGAAGGATGCCTATTACGGGCAGTCCTGATCACATTTAACAGGAACTGCCGTGCAGCTCCCCAATATTGTAAAAACAGGAGAACAGTATGAAAGTATACGAAGACATGAGCATCTGGATGGTCGCTGGAAGTCAGCACCTTTATGGAGATGAAACGCTGGCCCAGGTTCGCAGCCACACCGAAGAGATAGCAGCCTATCTTAACAATCAGGATGGAATATCCGCATCCGTAGAGTACAAGGGTATTCTCACTACACCCGCGGAGATCACTGATTTCTGCACAAAAGCCAGTGCCGATCCCTCCTGCGGCGGTGTGATTCTCTGGATGCATACCTTCAGCCCCTCCAAGATGTGGATCAACGGCCTGTCGATTATGACCAAACCGATCCTCCATCTTCACACTCAGTACAACAGGGACATCCCCTGGAATGAAATTGACTTGGACAGATCGGAAGAGCACAC
>JAQQAM010000085.1 GCA_028532905.1 Spirochaetales bacterium | reverse complement strand
GTAATAGTTGACTCCTGCGAAATTCACTCCCAGTTCCGAGTCTCTGGTAGCGGTCCATGTGGTTACACGGGAAAGAACATCAATTTCTCCGGACTGCAGGGCTGTAAACCGCTCCTTGGCTGAAAGGGGTCGGCATTCGATGGCATCGGCATCCCCCAGAACGGCTGCAGCAACGGCTCTTCCCAGATCCACATCAAATCCCTGCCATTTTCCCTCGCTGTCGGGGGCTGAGTATCCGGGAACACCGGCGGTTACTCCCACAATGACTTTTCCCCGTTCTTTCACGATCTCCAGGGTGGACTTGGCTTTCACTACAGGGGCAGGAGCTGCTTCGGCTGATGCAGCAGGTGCCTCTCCGGAACCACAGGACACAAACAGAATTCCTGATACTGTCAGAGCAGCAGCCAGTACCAGTATTTTTTTCGTAAGCTCTTTGATCATTTTATTTTCTCCAGTAAATAATAAAATTGTATGGAGTTCTGTTAATGCAAAGGCCGTGCCAATTGTGTCTGTCACACTTTGTTTCACTGTGACAGGGGATATCTGAGTAGTTTTGTCATGAAATATTGCATTTATGTAGTTTTGTTGAATGGAATATACTTTCAGGTAAAAAGTGAAAACCATGAAAAAGGTACGAAAAACGAAAAAAGCGCCTGCTTTTTATGCAGACGCTTCATGAAAACGGGATGCTTTTAAGTTTTATCTGGGGCTGACCTCTCCCAGACCGGAAACCCGGATGCTCTCTTTTCCAATGCGGCCTTTATACTTTATGGACCCCATACCGCTGAGGGAACCGCTCAGCTCTCCTCCGTTCATATTCAGAAGAACCTCTCCGGCACCGCTCAGATTCATCTCGGCATTCCTGCTTTCCAGGTCTGTCAGATCCAGCTGTCCGGCTCCGGCACAGACAACCTTCAGATTCTCATAACGGGAATCAAAGGCTCTGATCCGTCCGGCACCCAGCAGGCTGACATTCAGGGTTTCACCTGTAAAGCCGTCGAGACTGAGGTCGGCCCCGCCGTCAATGACAATGCCTTTCAGCTCCGGCAGGGTTATTCGGATATGGAACCCTTCAGAACCGAAGGTCGGCTTAAAATCATTCCGGACGGTCAGTTTTGAGCCTGTCTGTTTGAATTCCACCTCTCCCAGGAGGTTGCCGGGGCCTTCAACGGTCACTTCATAAGATGAGCCCCGGGTGATATCCACTTCCCAGGCTCCCATAAAGGTTATTTCATCAAAACCGTCAATTTCGAAGTTTATGGTTTCACTGTCTTCCAGAATAATATCACCTCTTGTCATGGAATCGGTATCAATATGTCTGTTCAGATACAGGCGTGAGGCAATAATTCCCACAGACCCTATGGCCATCAGCAGAATCAGGGCCGAACCCAGTACCTTTGTGCTTGTTTTCATTTTATATCTCCTACTTCTTTTCGTTCACTCTATCCTGCCAAAGCTCATTTTGAGCTCTGGTGACTGGTGGTCTTGTCCGAAGGGTTTTCCAGAAAGGCTTTGTATCCTTCACTCAACTCGTTAAAATCAATTCCCAGAAGTTTCACCATTTTGTAAAACTCAGGGAGGGCTGTATTCATAAAATCTTCTTTTTTCATGGCTTTAACCTCATGTTCCGCCTGGGGAGACACAAAATATCCTATCCCCCGTTTATTGTAGATAACCCCTTTGTCCTGCAGATGGGCATAGGCCCTCATGACTGTATTGGGATTCACTTCCAACTGGACTGCCATCTCCCGGACGGAAGGAATCTTGTCATCCTTCTGCCAGACCTCTTTCAGGATATTGTCAAAGAAGTAGTCGGCAATCTGCATATAGATTGACTTTTTCTCCTTAAATTCCATCTTTTACCTCGATCTCTTTCATCCGCAGCCAGGACACAATCCAGAAGAAGGGAGCCAGCAGGCCGAAATAGACGACTTTACCAATGGTGATGAGCGCCGGATTGACCGATGTAAAGCGGAGAGTCAGAATCTGTCCGGCTTCCATAAACCAGGCGGCATTTCCGTGGGATGCTTCCCGGATGGGTGTCCAGTACACCAGACCGGCTATCAGTCCCAGCACCAGAGCCGCCGCAATCTGAAGAACATTCAGGGTCAGGACAGTCTTGACAAAGTTGAATTTTCTGAACCAGGCGGCCCCCAGAAAAAAGATGGACTGCACAATCATATAGTGCCCTATGTTAATCCATACCCAGGACTGGAATGGGTTGAACAGGGGAGGCCGCTGACTGAAGAACAGCAGATACACCAGAGTGTTCAGGGCACTGGCCGTAAAAAAAGTAACAATCAGGGCAAGGGTGAAAAAGACAGTTGTCAGGAGCAGTTTCTGCAGATATTTTTCCAGTCTGGAGGCCGGTGTCATAAGCCATCCGTGTATCTGATTCAGGGCGTGAGCCTCTTTGAAGATCAGACTGGTGAAAATCAGTCCCCCTGCCCAGAGCATGGGAGTGAACAGACCCATATGAACTTCCTGGCTGACTTCTCCGGGTGTGGATACCAGCAGCAGAAAGAAGGTTGCTCCCACGGCGGCTGCCAGGGTTATCAGCAGGGGCCTGTATCCCTGGATCAGGTCCTTTTTAAAAAGCAGCATAAATCTCTTTGGATTGAATGTATTCTCAATATTCATTTCGTTTTCCTTATATCCTCATATTCCTTCCGTAACCGGAATCCGTTTCCAGTGATTATCAGTCCAGTGCGGCAGGTCCTTTGGCAATGGTCAGATTGAACAGAAATTCCAGATCCATATTCCGGGCATCCTCTGAGGGGCCTCTTTTGACCACTGTGTATCCTCCCAGAACCTTTTCCCAGTAAACGGCATCTGAACCGGCAGGATCCTCTTCCTGAAACTCGATATGGCAGCTGTTCATAATCTCATCCATACTTTTATTCATGATGATTTTTCCCTTGTCCACTATGATGATGGGGTCTATGAGCATCTCCATATCCCTGACTTGATGGGTCGAAATAATGACGGCGCACCGTTCCAGATCCATGCTCGCAGCCACCTGGCGGAACTGACTCTTGGAAGGAATATCCAGTCCGTTGGTGGGCTCATCCAGAAGGATGAGGGGGCAGTTCGTTGCCACGGCAAAGGCAATAAGAAATTTCTTCTTCTGCCCGTAGGAGAGGGTGTTCAGCTTTTTGTTGTCTGTTACCTCAAAGAGTTCCAGAGACCGTCTGAATGCCTTATGGTCGAAATCAGGGTAGAACGGGGCATTAAGCTCCACATATCTGCTGCCCTTTATCTCGGGAACATATATATCCTCGGGCAGATAGTAGAGCCGGGAAAGGAGGGAGGGTGTTCTGTCTCCCGGATTCTCACCCAGGGTCAGACAGCTGCCTCCATGGGGATAGAGCTGTCCGGAAATGATTTTGAGCAGAGTGGATTTTCCGGCTCCGTTTTTCCCCAGCAGTCCGTAGAGTCCGGGAGTGACATTCAGATTCAGTTCATCAAACAGGGGCTCTTTTCCATAGCCGAAGATCATGTTTTCTATGTCTATTACAGTTTTCAATGTTTTCTCCTTCTGTAATTTTATTGCAATATTAGTGTACTACCAAAGTAATACACTATTAAAGTAAGTCCAGATAGAAGGAAAGTCAATGCCGGAAAAGGGAATTTATTTGAAATTTACTGAAAATTCGCTCATTTTTAGGGATATGAGTAACAAAGCAGTGATCTATTTCTCCCGGAACGGGAGCACAAAAGGAGCCGCAGCCCTTCTGGCCAGGCGTCTCGAAGCGGAGCTGATTGAGCTGACACCTGAGCGAAAAACAGGTTTTCTCCGATCCGGTTATATGGCCTCACGGAAGAAGAGGGTCGGACTGGAGGGAGATCCCTGGGCACAGTGCCGGGATAAGGAGCTGCTGGTTCTGGGCAGTCCTGTCTGGGCCGGCAACGGCACACCGGCGGTTAATGCCTTTCTGGATAAAGCGGATCTGAAAGATAAACGGGTCTATCTGTATCTCTTTCAGGCCGATCCCAAATTAGGTTCGGCACCGGGAGTTCTGGAATATCTGAAAGGAAGAGTGGAAAATGCCGGTGGAACCGTGGCGGGAACTCTGGCTCTTCATGGTGCCTCTCCCGGCAAAACCGCTCCGGAAGAGCAGTACAGGAGCCAGCTGGAAAGCTGGGAGATAGAAGGTTAATCCGGCCTCATATTATTTATAAAGAAAAAGCTTGCTTCTATTCATAGAAACAGTTACAATTCCCCATACTCACTAAAAAATACAGGAAAGGAACACAGAATGGGATACTTTAAAATCAACCCCGACGAGAAAGGTAATTTCGGAGAATACGGCGGATCATTCATTCCCCCCGAACTTCGGGTGGAGATGGATAAAATCACTGATGCCTACTACTCCATCAGCAAATCGCATGATTTCATCACAGAGTTGAGATCAATCAGAAAGCATTTTCAGGGAAGACCCACTCCTGTGTACTATGCAAAGACCCTCAGTGAAAAATACGGAGGCAGAATCTACCTGAAGCGGGAAGATCTGAACCATACAGGGGCCCATAAACTCAACCACTGTATGGGTGAGGCGCTTCTGGCCAAATATCTGGGAAAGAAAAAACTGATTGCCGAAACGGGTGCCGGACAGCATGGTGTGGCCCTGGCAACAGCAGCAGCCTACTTCGGTCTGGAATGTGAAATCCATATGGGTGAAGTGGACATTGCCAAAGAGCATCCCAATGTGGTCAGAATGGAAATCCTGGGAGCCAAGGTCGTTCCAGTATCCTTTGGACTGAAAACTCTGAAGGAAGCGGTGGACTCAGCATTCGGCGCGTACCTGCAGGATCCTGTCAACACAATCTACTGCATCGGCTCGGTTGTCGGACCCCATCCCTTCCCCATGATGGTAAGAGATTTTCAGATGGTTGTGGGTGTGGAAGCCAAAGAGCAGTACTATGACATGACCGGTGAACACCCTGACAATGTGGTTGCCTGTGTAGGCGGCGGTTCCAATGCCATGGGTCTGTTTTCTGCCTATATTGAAGATGAAGAGTGTGAAATTTACGGTGTGGAGCCCTCGGGACGGTCTCTCAATCTGGGAGACCATGCGGCTACCATGACCAAGGGAACTCCTGGAATGATCCACGGATTCAAATGCTATAACCTTCAGGATGAGAAGGGCGAGCCCGCTCCTGTATACTCCATTGCCAGCGGTCTGGATTACCCCGGTGTGGGACCCGAGCATTCCATGCTCAAGGATCTGGGACGGGTTAACTATGTGACCGCCAGCGATAAGGACTGCCTGGATTCATTCTTTGAACTCAGCCGTCTGGAAGGGATTATTCCTGCTCTGGAGTCAGCTCATGCCGTTGCCTATGCCTGTAAACTGGCTCAGGAAAAACCAAGACAGTCTATACTCGTCAACCTCAGCGGAAGGGGAGACAAGGACATCGACTTTGTCGTGGAAAACCATGGAAAGGATTATGGAATCGGCTGATTCTGTGCCTATAGTGTGATTGGGGGGCTGTCTTGCGGAGGCAGCCCCTTTTTTTGCAGAGAGGCTTTTTGCGTTAGACTGTTTTCTTCTGATCCTGATTCTGATCCGAAACAGGGGAGGGAAACACTCTGTTCCGTCCCTTCTTTTTGGCTGTGTAGAGATTACTGTCAGCCTGTTCAACTAGATCGGCTGTCTTTTCCAGGTTTGAATCTGCTTCAGCCAGCCCTGCACTGACGGTTATATGCCCCACTAAAGAGAAGCTGTGCTTCTCTATGATGACTCTGATATTTTCCATAACCCGGGCTGCTGTTTCCAGCTCTGTTTCCGGCATAAGCAGAAGAAATTCCTCTCCTCCGTAACGCCCGAATTCATCAGACTGGCGAATCCGGCTCATTATAATCCGGGACAGTTCCGCCAGCACGGAATCTCCTGTCTGATGCCCGTATTGATCATTAATCTTTTTAAAGTGGTCGATATCAATCATGCAGGCCGAATAGGTATTCCCGTATCTCAGGAACCTCTGGTGTTCCTCTTCCAGCTTCTGGAAGATCAGTCTGCGGGTATAGGCTTTGGTCAGAAGATCGTATTGAATCATGTTCTGAATTTTTCTGTTGGTAATTGAAAAGTAATACATAAAAATGAGAGACAGCAGCATGAGAATGGCAAAGGCTGTGGTCACTGCCATAAAGGACTGAGTCTGTGACCTGATACTCTTATCATCGGCTGCGGTAAAAAGAAATCCTACAACCTCTTTTTCAAAGTTATAGACAGGAAGAAAGGTCAGCACATTGCTTCTCATTTTATTCCTGATTCGGAGAGAAAAGGGCTCTTCATCTGCCCGGGCTGCGGCCAGGGCCGTCCTGATCTGCCCGGATTCGCCGGGAGTTATGGTGTTCTCCAGAAAGCAGGTTGGTGAAATATTTACATCCAGAACATAGGAATCATCAACCGACCAGGCTGTGTAATTGGCCTGCTCACTGTCAAAGACTTTTTTATCAACAACTGATTTCAGGAGGATAAACTGAGACTCCTGTTTGAACTTGGATTCAATCTGCTGTGTTATGGCAGCCATGGAAATACTCAGTTCAACAGAACCGATATGCCTCCTGTTTCTCTCGAGGGGATAAACATTTCTGTATCCGTTGAAAATACGCCCTTCTTCAAAACCGGAGATCATTTCCCTGTTTGTATTTACATATTCCACAGAGTAGCGGATACCTGTCAGATCATCCCCGTATTTTTCCGGTTTGTGAAATCTGTAGATGCTTATGTTCCGGGAGTCATGGAAATGGAGCTGCCGGAAGCCGTAGCTTTTCATAACGGCATACACATCATCCAGCTCGGCGTTCAACTCTTGTCTATATGCATCTTTTACAGATTCTTCTGTTGCCCTGTCCAGTTTATCCAGAATATTCAGAACGTCATCGGTCTGTATGGAGCTCCGGAATATCAGGTTGGCAATGGACGTATAGCCGCCGGTCATAATCAGGTAATCGTCCTGCAGCTTTTCAATATGACTATCATAGATCTGGTGTTCTGTTTCTTTGAAATATTTGAACAGGAAGGCGTAGGTGACCAGAAAAATCATGGACAGGAAAAAGAGGAGCATGATTATAAAGTGATACCTGATCTGTTCCGCCTTCAGTTTCATCCTTAAATAATAGTTCCTTTTTGAAGGGAAATGCAATCCTGTTTTTCTGTGCTCCCGGGCTTCCCCGGCCGTTTTGTGTGGCTGAATTACAGGTCTGTTCATCAAAAGATGTAGATTGCCGGGGCCTCGGGTTTAATAAGTGCAGGTTTTCTACTCCTTATGGTCTATTTACGGCTGTATCCTCATATGGTGTGATTAATTAAAACACTTTGGGGGAAATTATGAGTTCTGAAAAGAGAAAGCCGTTAGACTGGTATTTCAAATCAAATCTGCTAATTCGAATTCTGATCGGTCTTGTTGCCGGTGCTGTAGTGGGTATCATCTTTGGACCGAGCGTTGCCTGGATGAAGCCCTTTGGTTCTATTCTCGTCAATCTGCTTAAGATGATTGTTATGCCTGTTGTTCTTGCAACTCTTGTTGTGGGTGCATCCAGTATCAATCCGTCCACACTGGGAAAAATCGGTGTGAAGATCCTTGCCTTTTATCTGATCACCTCTGCTTTTGCCGTAGGTGTGGGTTTATTGATGGGGAACCTGTTCAAACCCGGTATGGGTCTGGAACTGGGAGCCGTTGCGGATGTAGCCGGAAAAGAGCTCTCCAAACCCAGTCTGGCAGATACACTGATTGCCATTATTCCCAAGAACCCCTTTGGCTCAGTTGCCAGCGGCGCTGTTCTGCCAACAATCTTCTTTGCCATTATTCTGGGTATTGCCATATCCTATCTGAGACAGAGTAAGGATGAACGGATTCAAAGCAGCGGTGAAATGCTCTTTAAAGTATTCGATGGTCTGGCAGAAGCCATGTACCTGATTGTCCGGGGTGTTCTGCAGTATGCACCTATTGGTGTATTTGCTCTGATCGCTGTTGTGTTCGGAAGCCAGGGCGCCAAGGCTGTGGGTCCTCTGGGAACCGTGACACTTGCCGCCTTCCTGGGGTATATCCTGCATGTGGCGATTGTATACACTGTCATTCTGATTATTTCCAAAGTGAATCCCATTACCTTTTTCAAGGGTGCCAGAACTCCCATGATTACAGCTCTTGTAACAAGAAGTTCCTCTGGAACACTTCCTGTAACCATGAAAGCCGCTGAAGAGAAATTCGGTGTTCATAAAAATGTCTACTCCTTTACCCTGCCTCTGGGAGCCACCATCAATATGGACGGAACAGCCATCTATCAGGGTGTGTGTGCCATCTTTATCGGATTTGCCATCGGTATGCCTCTGACTCTCGGTCAGCAGCTGACAGTTATTCTCACAGCCGTTCTGGCCTCCATCGGTACAGCCGGTGTCCCCGGTGCCGGTGCCATTATGCTTCTGATGGTTCTCAATTCCATCGGCCTGCCTGTTGAAGCCGGAACCCCTGTGGCCGCAGCCTATGCCATGATCCTCGGTATCGATGCGATCCTGGATATGGGTAGAACCTGTGTGAATGTCACCGGTGATATGACCGGAACCCTGGTTGTTGCCAAAAGCGAAAAACAGGTGGATCTGGATGTGCTGAACGGAAAGAAAAATCTGGAACCCGAGTCAAACTCAGCCATCTGATTCATGGAAAAAACCCTTATTATCGGCGGAGGAGTCGGGCCGGCTGCCGGCCTGATTCTTCACCGATTGGTTATTGATAATACCAAAGCCCGTCAGGATCAGGATTTTCTGAAGACCATACACATGAGTTTTTCAGCAGATATTCCCGATCGTACTGATTCGCTAAAGGCCGGCAGACCGGATCTGCCGGCTATGGGAATGGCTGCCTCCATCAGGGCAGCCTATTCTGTCTGCCGGGATTTAAATCAGCCAGCCGTTGCGGGCATCGCCTGCAACACCTTTCATGCCGGTTCCATCTGGAATCTGTTTCTGGAAAAACTGGAGGCTGATCCGCTTTCCGGACCGGCAGAAACCGGAGCACCGGGATTAACAATCCTGAATATGATTGATGAAACCCTGCAGTCTGTCTCAGAGTCACTGCGGCCTGGAGCATCAATCGGCATCCTGTCTACAGAAGGGACCAGTGCTGAGAGAATCTACAGCGATCCCCTTAAGGAGGCAGGTTTCACTGTCCTGGAACCGGACGGTCAGAAAAGAACCCATGAAATCATCTATAACAGAGAGTGGGGCCTCAAGGCTCATCCGGAAGTGACACCCGAAGCCGGTAACGCGTTGAAGCAGGAGGCCCGGGCACTGGCCGGTCTGGGGGCGGAGCTGATTATACTGGCCTGTACGGAGCTTCCTCTTGTTCTGCCGGAAAAAACATTCCGGGGAATACCTCTGCTCAACCCCATGGAAGTCCTGGCCAGGGCACTGGTGAACGAGGCGGCTCCGGAAAAACTGTTGAAAGTAAGATTATAATGATAATCTGATGATATAGTGAGTCATAATTAAACAGAGGAATCTTCAATACGTTATGTTTTCGTCTATCCAGGGAAAAAACACATTTTATATCATTTCGATCCTCTTCTTTTTTCTCACGATTCTGCTGTTTTTCAACTACATACTGTTAAGAGATTTTTCACTGGACAATGCCCAGAGGACCTCAAAGCTTATTCTGGAAAGTGCCGATTCCCAGCTGGATATCATATTTGATGAAATTGAGGCCATCGTCGGTTCCATGTCAACTCTGCGGGCCGTCCGGGAAGTGGATGTAGAAGACATGTCCGAACTGTTTATCAGTAATGTTTTTGTCAGAAACAAGAATGTCCGGGCAATCTACCTGGGGACCAGTGACGGCCGGATGTTCGAATGGGGGATGGGTGAAGGATTTACCGATAACATGCCCGAATTTCCGGAAGATTATGATCCCCGAATCCGGCCCTGGTACAGGCTGGCAGCGGAGACTCAGGATTACGGGCTGACGTCTCCCTATGTCTACGCCAGCATTGAAGCCCTGGGAATTACTGCCGCCAAGCCGGTTTACAACAAGGGTAATCTTGTGGGTGTGATCGGCCTGGACCTGATCCTCTACGGCCTGGAGAACGTTGTCAATTCCCTTAAGGTGCCCATGGGGGGGCGGATCATCCTTCTGGATCAGAGTGGTGAGATTCTGGTGAATCAGTTCACTCCGACCAGTAAAAAAATAACAGAGCTGGAAATGTTCTCCTACCCCGAGTATCAGAGCTACATCGACGGATTTGTGATAGATGATATTTTCGGCGACAGGTATATGATCACCAACCGGGTCAACAGGATGACCGGCTGGTCCATGCTGCTGTTTATCCCCTATGGGGAGATCATGAAATTCTCTCATCAGACCATTTTGTATATTATCTTTATGGATCTGATCCTGATCTTTCTGATGGGAATCCTGATCACCTTTTTTACCCGCTATCTGGTAACCGCTCCCCTGGAGGATATCATTTCCACTTTAAGCCGGTATGAACAGGGAGACCTTTCCGCCCGTATCCAGCCTTTGAAGATCAAGGAGTTCAATCTGATGGCCCGCCTGTTCAACAGACTCACCGATATCAGTGAAGAGTCTTCCCAGAAGCTGGAAGAGAAGGTGGACAAGAGGACCAAAGCAATCATCAAGCTTCAGAAGGAAAATGTCCGGCTGAGAATTATTGAAGAGAAGGAGAGGCTCTACGGAGATCTTCATGACTCCCTGGGAGCGCGGCTCACCAGCATTAATATCAGCAACCATGTGGCCAGAAATGCCTTTGAAATTGGAGACTCGGAGGTTCTGACTGAAACCTTTGAACGGATCGAGAAGAACACAATGATGGGCATAGAGGATCTGAATCAGATTCTGAAAGCCGGCAAGGAAGATATGAAGCCCAGGCAGGAGCTCAACTTGTATGTTGAAAAGGATATCCGGGAGCGTCTGGAATTAAAGGATATAAAGCTCTCGGCAGACCTCCCCGGGTCGGAAGAGCTGTCTCTGCTGGATTCAGAACTTCTCTATAATCTGGAGAGGATCATTCAGGAGATGGTGTCCAATACGATGAAACACTCCAATGCTTCAAAAGTCAAAGTTTCCATGAAGATAGAGTCTCAAAAGGTTTCCTTTATCTACAAAGACAATGGAAAGGGATTCATACTGAAAGAGGCCATGAAAAACGGTTTCGGTCTTCAGGGATTAATGAATCGTGCCGAGAGGAACGGAGGGATTCTGAAGATTCAAACGAAAGAGGGACAGGGGGCTAAATTTGAGTTTCATTTCAGGATTAACCAGACATGATTAACCTTGTAATCGTGGAAGACTCCTATGACACCCGGGAAGGTTTTAAATACCTTCTGAAACTCCAGAACGACATTCGTGTCTTGAAAGCCTGTGAGTCGGCAGAGGAACTCTTTGAGCAGGAACACATTCTGGAGCATACCAATGTGATTCTGATGGATATTGAACTGCCGGGGATGAACGGTATAAAAGCCACCAGGGAGATCAAATCCAGATACCCGGATATCAATATTCTGATTCTCACCATATTTGAAGACCAGAAAAAAATCATAAAGGCCGTTCAGGCCGGTGCCACCGGATATCTTCTGAAAAACACCTCTCCCGGAGAACTGGCCGATCAGATCAAAAGCCTTGTGGCCGGCGGATCTCCCATCAGCCCCGGAGTCGCACGGGCCCTGCTGGATGAAGTCAGGCAGAAGGATGAACACTGGAAAACCGCGGAAGACTACAACCTGACTCCCCGGGAAATTGAAATTTTCAAAGCCATTGTGGAAGGGTATACCTACAAGGAGATGGCAGAGGAATTCAATATCGCTTCCTCAACAGCCAAAAAGCATATTCTCCATATTTACCGCAAACTGAATGTAAGCTCCAAGGTGGAATTCATCAAAAAAGTCATCGATGAAAATCTTCTGGATAATCTATAGAAATTTCCTGTACATCTATTGGTGTATATTCTTCATCCCTATCCATCCGTTCGTCTCTCAATTCACTTAATTTGGTCCATATACGCCCCGGTTATATCGTGTTGTCATTAATGTAAGCCTTTCTGGTCTGGAGTGAGAAATAAATGAATAAAGCATTAATGGAAAAACAGCATGCTGTGTGCCGTATTATGGAATCGGATTATAAGATGGATGTGGTTACGGTGGAACGGATCACCTCGAGTTTCTTTGCAGAGGGGTATCTGGCCGACTGGTACATTAACAGTAAGTCCCCTGAAGAGATTTCCCGGCATCTGTTTATTCTGACCCAGCTACTCAATGCCAATACAGAACATATTACCGAAATAAGTGATGACGGCAAGGAGATAACCTATTTCATCAATATAGGACGGGACTTTCAGGGAAAACTGTATAAACTGATTCAGGAAAACAGGAACATTGATTTTACATCCTATGATTCCTTCAAACTGAAATCGGGCGTCCGTATTGTGTCCATCAGAAAAAGGGGCCGGCCCTTTACCCCGGGCAATCAGGAAGAGCAGGAACAGCTTGCCGGTCTGTTTGAAGCAGTCCGGAATAAAGGGAAGGAGCTGGCCTATAAATACACAGAGCAGTTTCTCCAGAATATTCCCGGAGGCTATCTGGAAGAGGAGATCAACAGCCGGACAGCCGAACCCAGAATCATCCGCCACCTGAAAATATTTGAAAACGCAGTCCGGAATGACGGCATTTTCACCGAAGAGGGAGAGACCGGCTTTGAGCAGCGTTTTACTATCGGCTGCTTTAACTGCAGCAAAGAATTTCCCCTGGAAGTTCTCCGGATTGTGAAAGATGCTAACCTGAATATGTCCAAGTCCTATTTTGACCTTTTTGACAACAGGGATAAGGATTATTCTGTGGGGATCATGTCCGTGTATATCCACAAGGGTGTGGATACCAATGAGTTCCGGCAGCAGATAAAATCCCTTTCCCGAAAAGAGGCTCCCGTGAAAAGCCCCGCCGTCAGTATGGAGCAGGAGCTGGAGCATATTATCCGGACCTTGAGCCGGAAAGACCTTGGTCCGCAAGAGCTGGACCGGGAAATGGCCTATCTGAAAGAGCTGGTTCTCAGAAATAAGGATCTCAGCCAGACCACAGAGGCAGGCAACTATCTGCTTAACTCCTTATCCGACTTCTTTACAGCCATGGAGTATCTGGAGCTGGAAAATCATAACAGAATCCTCCAGCTGCTCATTGCCTTTGATGCCTTTGACGAGTTCTGGGTGAATACCAGGAAGGGTGAAAAAATCATCAACACCGAGGGATTCCGGACGAAACACAATTCGGTCCGTGGGACAAATAAAGGGGGCATACGGAATGATATGATTGTAGAGTTCTCGGAAGTGGCCGCCCTCTCGTTTATGATGACCTGGAAGTGCGCCCGGTCCAAAATCCTCTTTGGTGGAGGAAAGGGGGGATTGAAGATCAATCCCAAGGATTACATAGATAATAAAATTGACTTTTTTGACACCCTCTCCAATTTCGGAAGAGCTCTCTTTCTGGTTACCGGTCCTTCCAAAGATGTTCCGGCGGGGGATGTGGGATGCGGCGCCCAGGAGATCGGCCATATGTTCGAAGGCTTTAAATCCGCCCTTTACGACATTGCCATGATCGCCAACGGGATGAAGAAGACCAGTGCTGTACTGGGGAACAAGGTGGTTTCTCTGGAACAGGCCCGGAATATTCTCCAGAACCATTTCGATATCGATTACTGGGACAACACCATAGTCAATGAGCTCATTGTGAATGAAAAATACCTGGAGCTGGTAACCGCTCCCCAGATTACAGGGAAACCCAGGATGGGGATCGATGCCCGGACAGGCGCTACCGGCCGGGGGCTGTGTTATGTCATTCTGGCCACCGTGGTAAACAGCTATGTCCGGGGACAGTGGATTCCCGGTGAAGAGCTGACCCCGGAGGAAGTGGAGAAGGTTACGGGCCTGACGAAAATTGATGAGCAGACCATTCTGGACCAGGACGGTTTTGATATTATTCCTGATGCCCTGTGGGATGAGTTTAATACATCCATATTCATCAAGCTGCTGAAAGGAAAGACCGTGCTGGTACAGGGCAGCGGTAAGGTCGGCAGCTCTGTGATCAAGGAACTATCCCGGTATCAGGTGTCCATAGTGGGTGTTGCGGATAAAGACGGTGTTGTCTACGGAGACGGACTGGATGTGGATGAGCTTCTGGAACAGGCCATGAAGACGGGAACCGTGTACAACTGTGAACAGAATGTAACAGGACGGGTCGCCGGTGCCGTGGAGGGAACTGAGATCCTGGAACAAGACGCGGATATTCTGGTTCTGGCCGCCCTGGAGAATACCATCACCATTCACAATGCCGATAAAATCCAGGCTCAGATTGTCGCCTGCGGCAGTAACGGACCCATCACCTCCAAGGCCGAGCTGATTCTGCAGAACAAGGGGAAAACCATCATATACGACTTCCTTGCCAACGGAGCCGGGGTGACCGCCTCCTATTTTGAATGGCTGAGAAACCTGACGGAACGTTTCCGCTATGAGGCGGAGGTGATCAAGAAGGTGGAGTTTGACATGGCTGTGATGGACTCCTACATCATGCCCGAGTTCCGCAGCAGGATTAAAGAGATCCTGATGGAACAGGAATCGGACGAGATCACTGCCCGCTGGAATATGATCCTGAGGGACATCATGTTTGCCGCCCTGAATGAGGATTTCAGGAAGTCTGCCGATCAGGGTATCTCTTTGAAGACAGCCGGATTTTCCAGTTCTATTCTGAGGATACTGACAGCCTCGCTGCTGAAGCTGAATGAGGAAAAGCGGGATGAGCTTTGGAGCAGTATGCCGGAGAAGGCAAAAATCGAACTGCTTCCCTGTTTCAGGCATCCCGAGACTCTGCTCTATAATCCGGAGGCAGAGGCAATCAGCGCCAAGCTGTTCGCTTAGATTACAATAGGGGCTGCTGCCATTTGACCTTAGCCGCAGCCCCTTGAGATATACTTCAGGATCATTTGCCTCTTTGACTAGTTCAGGGTATATATATAGGCCAGAATAAAGGGGGCAATCCCCTTGGCTTCATTCTCCACTACCGGCTCGGACATATAATAGCGGAAGCTGCCGTCCCGTTCTTCCTTTCCTCCCAGGCCGGCCACCAGACAGGTTCCCCCCAGGCTGATCTCTTCTTCCCTGACCGTCAGATACTTTTCGGAAATTCCCTTGAAGGCTTTTTCAGCTCTGCCCCGGATTTCTGCAGGAAGAATATTGAGTCTGACCGCTTTAAAAAGAGCATAGGCAATTATGGCAGAACCGCTGGTTTCCGGATAATTGGGAGGAATATGGGCCTTGTCTATGATCTGGTACCACATCCCTGAGTCATCCTGATATTTCAGCAGAGCCAGTGTCAGATCCTGGAATAGTCTGATATAGCTGCCTCTGTATTTGTCCTCACTATCAAGAATTTCCAGAACATCCACCAGAGCCATGTAATACCAGCCCATAGCTCTGAGCCAGAAATGGGGAGACCGGCCGGTTTCCGGATCACACCAGTACATTTTCCGGGATGAATCATAGGCATGGTAGTACAGCCCCGTCTCCTGATCTTTCAAGTATTTTTCTGTATTCAGAAACTGTCTGAGAATATCCCCGTAGTTTTTCCTGCTGTTGAATCTTTTTTCGTATTCCAGATAGAAGGGCTGAGCCATATAGAGACCATCCAGCCAGACCTGATGAGGATAGATCTTTTTGTGCCAGAAGTTGCCTTCCTTGGTCCGGGGCTGATTCTGAAGCTGTGTGTAGAGAGTTTCAATCGCCTTTCTGTAGCGCTCTTCCCCAAACTCGTCATAGAGCCTGAAGAGGACACGCCCTTCGTTGATATTATCCAGATTGTATTCCTCTTCGCAGTAGGTCTTTATACTGCCGTCATCCTGGATGAAATAATCAATATAATTCTTCACGAAATCCAGATACTTCCTCTCCCGTTTTTTATCGTAGAGAGAGAGGAAGGCGGTCATCATACAGCCGTCGATGTAGTTCCAGCCGGCTTTTTTATTCTGTCTGATCCATTCCTGATTCCACAGAGGATGTTCCGGTGTACTGTGCAGCAAACTGTCAATATAGTCCTGAATCATGGGGTCGTAAGTTCCTTTTCTATTGATTTTATAAAGCCTAGAGACTCTTCCATGGTTCCGGGACTGTTGTTTTCCAGAAGAACCGGAACCCAGGGTTTGTAGAAGCGGATAAGATCCAGCAGCAGGTGATAGTTCAGCTTCCCCCTGCCTGCCGGCAGGGTTCCGTCTTTCCGGCCGTTTTCCATCCTGTAGTCCTTGGCATGAACCGCAACAATCTTCGGAGCAAACATTTCAAAGGCTTCTTTCATCAGCCCGTCGCTCTCTTTCTCTCTGGAAGACGGGAGAAAGTTGACCGGATCGTAGATGATGCCCAGGTTGGGAGAGGGGATCAGTTCCAGTGTACGCTTCAGCCTTTCATGAGAGTAAATACAGTTCTTGTCCGCAACACCTTCAATGGCGGCGATGGTTCCGGTTTTTTCGGCGGCGGCTACAAGGACTCTCAGACTGGCAATGAAATCCTGAAATGTCTCTTCATTGTAAATTCTGTCTGTGTAGGAGCAGTCAGGTAGAGGGGAGCCTGTTTCTGTACCCACAATGGAACAGCCGAAGCTGCGGGCATACAAGAGGTGCTCGGTAAAACGCTCCAGATGGATGGCCCGTTCTCTGGAATCCGGGTGAACCGGGTTGATATAACAGCCCAGCACAGAGATCCGGATTCCCTTTTTCAGAAAGCAGTCCTCAAGATAATTCCCCATACCCGGGCTTAACTTGCCATGATCATCAGAAATTCCGGCCACTGCCTTTTTCAATGCCAGCTGAATATGGCCGAAGCCATACCGGGAGACAGACTCTGAGAGCTCCTTTGGATTCATTTTCCCGAAATCGTGGGCTCTTACGCCAATATTCAACATTCTTTTTCCTCCTGTATAAACCGTTCAGGGGCCGTGTTACCGGATTCATTGTTGATGGTGATGCCGGTTAAATCACTGTTTGTAATGTGGGTGGATAGTAATTCCGGTCCCCGGGGGGAGGTCCGGGAGAAGTCCATGGCCGGTTCACTCCAGGAGCATCCCTTTTGAGCCGAGACCCTGCAGTTTCGGATTTTCACGCCGGAAATCGGACTCTCGGGAAGGCCTGAAAAGAAGGCGGCAGAGGATGATATGTCCGACGCTGTCACATCTTCAATAAGGATATTCCGGATAAGGGGAGTTGTGTTCTGATCAAAGGAGCGGGCTTTCCGGTCTGCCAGAACAGGAATCTCATTGGCTTCGGCCCCGCAGCGGTAATACATATTGAATACCAGAGGAGCCGCAACATGCTCCATCCGGATGTTCCTGATTGTAATATCCTCTACGAATCCGCCCCGGCCTCTTCTGGTTTTCACCCTGATTCCTCTGTCGGTACCGTTCATAGTACAGTCGGAAATATCCACATTGCGGATACCTCCGGAGGTTTCGGAACCGAATACAACGGCGCCATGACCGTTATTCATGGAACAGTTCCTGATTCTGATATCCGATGTTTCTCCGTTCTCTTTCCCTTCCCGTACATCCATCCCCGCCTTCAGGCACAGGCAGTCGTCACCCACATCAAAGCGGCAGTATTCCACCAGAACATTTTCACTGGAATCAATATCAAGACCGTCTGTGTTCGGGGCATCGGTGGGATTTCTGAACTGAACATTCCTTATGATGACAGTATCACAGCAGAGAATATGGGTGTTCCAGAAGGGGGAGTTTTCAACAGTTACACCGGTAATGGATATATTGCTGCAGTTTTTAAACTGAATCAATGAGGGACGCAGAAATCCGGTCTCTCTTCCGCCGCCTCCCGAACCGCCTTTCACATCCACATTCAGGGGCAGGAGTCTGTCTCTGACCTCCTCTGCTTCCGGACTGATATTACCGTCTCTTATGCCTTTATAAGCATCCCACCATTTGCGGCCCAGACCGTTCAGAGTCCCCTCGCCGGATATGGTAATATCTGATGCATTTTCTGCAAATATCAGGGATTGGAGGGCAAAACAGCCGATTCCCTCCCAGCGGGTGTAAACCGAAGGGTAGAGGGAGAAGTCATCGACAAATCTGAGTTCCGCCTGTTTCTCCAGATAGAGGTGGACTCCCGAGCTCAAGGTGACGGGGCCGGAATAATGGAGCCCTTCACAGATATGAACAACACCCCCTTTTCCTTTCAGTTTATCCACCGCCTGCTGTACTGTATCCATAGGGGCGGAGCGGTTCTCTTCAATGTATAGTGTTTCTTTACTCAACGTCTTTTCCAAAGGGAGAGCCCGGCGATGGGTCGCCGGGCTCCAAAGTTTTCATAAAATCAGACAGTTTACATATTCAGTTCTGCCAGAACCTTGTCCAGTTCAAGGGCAGCTGCCTTGTTTTTGTATTCGGCCTGAGCCTGGGCAGGAGTCAGTGCGCCTGTTACGGCCTGGGAGAAAATCTCCTGTTTCAGAGTCAGCAGTTCACCCACACGTTTGATGTAGGTTTCTCCACCCTGGGGAAGGGACAGCTGAATGGCGTTGGCCTTGTGAATGGTTCTTGATCTGACAATCAGGTCTGTCAGGGGGACCAGAGGTTCCCAGCCGTTCATGATCAGAGTGGGGTCGGAGTAGGCTTTGTCAAAGGGTCTGTCGGGGTTGGCGGGTTCGGGCATCATGACATATTTGCCGCCGTCCATGGTGTAGTGTTTGCCTTCGATTCCGTGGGTGAAAAGAGTCTGTCCTTCCCCTTCGTCCAGCATTGTGTTGATAAAGGTATCAAACACAGCCTCGGGATTCTTTGCGGCTTTGGTGATGGAGAAGGCAGGTCCCACTCTGTTGATGTAGAAGGCTTCGGCGATGGGCTCGATGGAGATCACTTCGGCTCCGGGGTTGGAGTTTTTGGCACTGTCGTTGAAACGGACAGCCCAGGTACCGGACCAGTATTCCATTACACCGGCCTGGCCTTCGTAGATCTTGCTTCTGGCTGTGGATGTTTTGTTTGTGAAGAACTCATTATCCAGGTAGCCTTCTTCATAGAGTTTGTTGAACCGGGCCAGAGCTGTTTTCATGGCGGGTTCCAGGAAACCGTCTACCCACACACCGTTCTTTTCCTGAAAGCCGAACATGGCATCCTGCATGATGAATCTGTTGTAGTAGTCAAACTCGAATCCTGTCTGGAAGGGGAGGGTCAGACCCATGGTGTCGTTCACTCCGTTTCCGTCGGGGTCATCTTCTGTAAAGGCTCTCAAAACATTGTAGTACTCATCCCATGTGGTGGGAACATCCAGACCCAGGTTATCCAGCCAGTCTTTTCTGATATAGGTCACACAGCCCCCGCCGTTGTAGGTGGGAACACCGTAGATGTGTCCGTCTTTCAAGCGGTAGGCTTCCAGAAGGTCTCTGTTGACAGCCTTCAGTTCTGTAGATTTGTCAATGTAGTCCTCCAGGGGGACCAGATTGCCTGATTTGGCATAGGAGAGGTAGTCGTTGGTCTGAATCTCAACCAGATCGGGAAGGTCGCCTGTGGCAAAAGTGGCTCCCAGAATCTGGGAATACTGGTTGTGAACGGGCTTCACAATATCAATTTTGGTTCCCGTCAGCTCTTCAAAGGCCGCCGCCCACTCTTTCTGACCGTTTTCTTCAGTCAGAATTCTGTCGAACACAGCGGAGATCTTCTTCAGACCTGCTTCACTGCCGCTCTCTGCTTCCTGCTGTCCTGCGGCAAAAAGCGCCATGGGGAGCATCAGAAGTACCAATACTAAACTCAACTTAGATTTCATAAAATCCTCCATTATATTTACAGGCTCATAGCCTGCTGATTCCTAACCTTTCACCGCTCCCAGATTGATTCCCTTCACGAAGTAGCCCTGAACAAAGGGGTAGAGAATCAGAACGGGAATGATGGATACGGTGATTGCCGCATTCTTAAGACTCTGGGTGGCGAAGGAGAATCCTTCGAATCCCTGAGTGTCCGTTTCAATTACCAGGCTCCTGAGGAACACCTGGAAGTTATGCAGATGGGGTTTGGTCTGGATATACAGGATGTAGTCAAAAAACTGGTTCCAGTAGAACACTGTATAAAACAGGCCGATGGCCGCCAGCCCCGGTTTGGACAGGGGCAGAACCACCCGGATAAATGTCTGCATGGGTGTACAGCCGTCGATTTCAGCGGCATCAAAGATGCTCACCGGGATTCCCTCAAAGAAATTCTTTAGAAGGAGCAGGTAGTAGGCATCCATGGCATGAACCAGGATGACCGCCAGCAGGGAGTTCATCAGTCCCAGGTTCCGGACAACCAGAAAGAGGGGGATCATCCCCGCCCGGAAGACCATGGTGACCAGAGCAATGCCCAGAAGAAACTTTCGACCCGGCAGATTTTTCTGTGCCAGACCGTAGGCATACAGGGAGGTGACGGTCATGGCCACAAGGGTTCCCGACACGGTTGTGATAAAGCTTATCATCAGGGGCCTGAACATGGCCGGCCGGCTTATGATCAATTTGTAGGCATCCAGAGTGAAGGTTTCGGGGATAATCCGGAATACGGTTTCCGAAGCTTTCTCATCAAAGGAGTCGATCACAATCTTCAGAATGGGAATCATAATAACCAGTGTGAGGGTCACCATAAAAAGAGCATTGAAGGTTCTGAACACCAGATAGCCGGGAGAGGGTCTGTGTAGTGATTTATTCTGTTTCATTCTTTCTCTCTCCTACAGCACCGACTCGCCGCGGATCAGCTTGGCGGCCCGGTTGGCAGTCATAACCAGTACAAAGGCGATAACAGACCGGAACAGTCCGACGGCAGTGGCATATCCGAACCTGAACTCAGCAATCCCCGAGCGGTAGACATAGGTCTGAATCACATCGGATACCTTGTAGACCAGAGGGTTGTACAGAACGAATACCGATTCAAAGAGGTTGAAAATCTTGGCCAGATTCATAATCAGCACAATCACGATGACCGGAACCAGATGGGGAATGGTGATATGGATCATCTGCTTCCATCTGTTGGCGCCGTCCATAAGAGCCGCCTCGTACAGCTGAGGATCTATCCCCGAGAGGGAGGCCAGAAAAATTACCGTTCCCCAGCCCACTTCACGCCAGCTCAAAATGAACAGGTAGGTTCCCCGCCAGAGTTTGACATCTCCCAGAAAGTACTTGAGTTCCTGACCGGTGGACTCGAGAAACATGTTCACCAGACCGCCCTGGCGGGACAGGATCAGTGTGAACAGGGCTCCCACAACCACCCATGAGAGAAAGTGGGGCAGGTAGACAACGGTCTGGACAAATTTCTTGAACACCTGATTCTTCAGCTCGTTCAAAAGGAGGGAAATGGTTATGGTCAGGGTCATCTGAATCACAATATTGGCGGAGCTCAGAATAAGGGTATTCCGGAAGGCTCTGATAAAGCCCTCGCTGGTAAAGGCATCCTTAAAGTGTTCAAATCCGATGAAGTCCCCTACGCCCCGCAGGTCGTAGTCAAAAAATGCGTACCGCAGTCCCAGCATGGGCAGGTACCTGAATAATACTAAATAGACAAATCCCGGAAGCATCAGGAGGTAGAACATTCTGTACTTGTAGACTCTGTTCCACAGCCTGTATTTGTCTGGGTTTAAACTTCCGGAACGGGCCATTGCCGCTTTCCGCTGCATCAATCTCATTACCTCGTTTATTAAGTTTCCTCTTCATTATCAGGGCCGGAATTCGGAATTGCCTAGAACCCAAAAGTTTGGAAATGGAGGTATTTTTTACGATGGACACAGGGACATTTCTTTAGGTGGCACTCATGAATTTGGAATTCGGGACGGAAATTTTACTTCTGCCGGGTTTCAAGGTATTCTAAGATAATTTTTAGATCTGCAGCGGAGGGTGAATGCGTTCGGTCAACAGAATTTTCATCAATTTTCTAACGGCGTATACGGTTCTGATTCTGATTCCTCTGATTGCGGGCATCTTTATGAACGGAGCTATTGTCCGGGAGTACGAGCATCATGTGCGGCACTCCCACCTCACCCACTTGAAGAAAACCCAGGATGTCCTGGAGAGTTTTATCGATGATATCAAGTGGTCCACCTACCAGCTGGCAGGCAATGCCAAACTGCAGAGACTGATTTCCGACAAAGACAGAACCCTGAGTGAGATGGAACGGTCCTCCCTGATCAGGGAAACCATGATGGAACTTCGGAACTCTCTTTTATACAACACCTCATTCAATTCGGTTTTCTATGTGTTTCTCAAAGACCAGGATACCATCATCACCCCCTATTCCATATACACCCACAGTGACTTCAATGACAGCATTAACTTTTTTCAGATGGACGGGATCAGTTCTGTGGAGTGGCATTCGGCCATCAGTACCCGCTTTTTTCACGGCAGTATCCTCCCTGTCCGTTCGGTACTGATTGAGGACTTTAAAAACAAAAGGATGATCCCCTATGTGCAGACCCTGCCGGTGGATCTGAACCGGGATATCCGCAAGATTGAGGGAGCCATTGTCTATCTGATCGGCGAGGCGGATTTTATCAGTCTTCTGGACCACGAAGAACTGCCCCCCGGAAGTGTCTCCTATATTGCGGATGAACAGAATAATCTGATTTCCCTTGTCTCAAAGGGAGCCGGTGAGTTCAAACCCCTGGACCTCGAGGGGGATGAGGGAATGATGGAGTGGGATGTCGACGGCAGCAGAATGTTTGTCATCTACACCACCAGTCAGAAAAACAAGTGGAAATATGTCTCTGTTCTTCCGGAGGAATGGGTTCTGAAGAGCGTTAAATACTACCAGATCATCTCTGCCCTTGTGATGCTGATCGCCCTGGTGTTCTGCCTCTTTGCGGCCTATTCCCTTTCCCAGCGCTGGTCCGAACCGATTATGAGGAGTTTCAACTCCATCTCAGGCTATCTTAAAAAGGAGGAGGCAGGGCAGATCTCCTTCCGTTCACTCAACAGCAATGTGAATGAGCTCATCCACTACAGCGAGGGAATGCAGGATGAACTTCTGGACCAGCAGGTCTTTGTGCACAATGCTTTTGTGAACCGCCTGATAAACGGCTTTTTCCGGAATGAGAAGAATCTGCAGTCCTATCTGGAGCACCTGGGTTTCAGTATCAGTGAAAAGTACTTCAGCATTGCCGTCTTCTTTCAGGAAGGAGTGGAAGGAGCGGGAACGACCGAATCCTTTGATGAGATGGTGAGGGTCAATACCATATTAAAGCTGCAGCTCCAGCAGGAATTCCCCTTGCGGCTTATGATCTCCGATCTGGAGAACAGCGGGCTGGTCCTGATTCTGATGACATCCTCGGGCAGCAGCAAGGCTCATGAAGAGGCGGTGGAACAGGCTCTGGGAAACTACTGTTCCACTCTGCCGTCTCTGTATACCGACAATCTGACCATTGCCCTGGGGGAGACAGTGGAATCTTTGATGAAAGTACACAGTTCCTATCTGCAGGCCATGGAGGTCCTCTCCCGGAGCGACGGACAGGGCTCGGGAAACATCATCCACTACAGGGTTCTGGACAGCAAGCTGGAAGACTATTATTTCCCTCTGGAACTGGAATCCCAGCTGATCAACGCGGTCAAAGCGGGAAACACCGTAACCGTAGCGGAACTGCTGAGCTCCCTGTATTCTGAGAATATGGAAAAGAGAGTTCTTGAAAGTCAGGAGCAGGAGCTCTTTCTGTCCGCTCTGCTGAACGCGGGGTTCCGGGTTCTGAGTCAGGTATCCGATTCTGTAAAGGAGGACCTGACATCTGTTCCCGACAGGTATAATCCTCAGCTGGACTTTCAGAGTATAAAGGGCTTTCTGGAAGAACTCTGCGGAGCTCAGAACCGCAACAAGAAAAGCCACAATGTTTCTCTTATTGATAAGGTTCAGGACTTCTTGCAGAAAAACTATATCAACCGGAACCTGAGCCTTCTGATGGTGGCCGAGCATTTTTCATTGAGCGAGTCTTATCTCTCCTCCTTTTTCAAGGAGCAGACGGGTACGAATTTCTCAACATATCTGGAAAAAATCAGAATCGAAAATGCCCGGGAGCTGCTGAGCCGCAGTGATGAACCCATCCATATTATTGCCGGCAAAGTCGGATACAACAGCGATAAGACCTTCCGCCGGGTTTTTCAGAAAATCTACAAGATCAGCCCCGGTCAGTTCCGGGAAAGTCTGAAATCCTAGAACCCTGGCAGGGGGCTAGTTCAGTTCCGCCAGAATCCTGTTCAGATACAGTTCCTCCGCTCTTTTCCGGTAGAGAGCCAGACCCTCTTCAATTTCCAGTTCTCCCAGAATGATCCGGCTGATAATTTCCGGCTTTAACACCCGTTCAATCTCCAGATAGTACTTGCTGAAGTATTCCTCCCCGAATTTCAGCCTCTGCTGCCGGGAGTTCTCATTCAGAAGAGTCAGGACCGGATCAATAATCTCATCCCGGGGCATGGGCTGTTCCCAGTCATTGATCACAGCAATGGGAGGAACAAAGGCCTTGGTGAAGGACGCCTTGTAGGGATCATTTTTATTTGTCAGAAAACGCAGCTCTCCATCGACATAATCCCAGTGATACCCCTGAACGCCGTAGGTGAAGAGGGACTGAATTTCCCCTTTGTCATACTGCCTGTCAATAAAATGGGTAAAAATCCGCTGAGAGTCATCAGCGCTCCGGTTTATCAGCAGAAGAGGAGCGGACCGCTTTATGTAGTATCCGTCTTCCAGAGGGGGAATCGCGACAATCTCCACATGAGGGCCGGTTACCGCCCTTGTCCTTTCCAGAATATTCCGGGCCCAGTGATTTCCCCAGTAGGTGATTACCCCGACATCGCCGCTGAAAAAACGGTTCCGGGCGGTAAAGGTCGTATTGGTGGGGATATTGGAATCCGTCAGGCCTTCCTGATAGATCTTTCTCAGGCGCTCCAGCGCCGGAATCATGGCGTCTTCGGTAAACCCGTCCACCCATTCTCCGTCCCTGTAATAGATTTCCACCCGGGCATCCAGCATAACCGCCCTGTTATACCAGTCTTCGGCTCCGGAACTGACATCCGTATAGCCTCTGGTATCATCGATGCCGTTGCCGTCGGGATCGTTGTGGGTAAAGGCATACAGCACCTGGTAAAAATCATCCCAGGTTCGGGGAATATCCAGGCCCAGATTATCCAGCCAGTCTTTTCTGATATAGGTGACGCATCCGCCGCCGTCTCTGGTGGGAAAACCGTATATCTTTCCGTCCCTGGCTCTGAGGGAGTCCAGCAGGGTATCAGGAAAATCCTTCATATAGTTGGAGCTTTCAATAAACTCATCAAGGGCCAGGGGGATCTCTTTGGATACCATCAGGGAAATGTATTCGGGCAGAACCTCACAGACCTCGGGCGAGTCGGATTCGGTGAAGCTGACCATCAGTTTTTCCATATACTGCTGATGGGGGGGCTGAACAATCTTCAGATTGATCCCTGTGAGTTTGTAATACTCCTGAATAAACTCGTCCTGTCCCTCCCAGTCCTGAATGATGGTGTCCAGATAGGCTGTGAATTCGAAGGCGGTCTGGTTTTCATCTTTCTGCTCAGTGCAGGAGACAGTCAGGATCATCGCGAGTATCAGAAGACAGGAGTATAAGTATTTCATAATAAAGGTGATTATAGGCCTACATTCGGTGACTCTGCAATGTTTTCCTTTTGGATTCACTTTCCGGGCACCCTGTCCAAATGTGATTTTATGATTTGACAAGTAATTTTTATTTTTCTAAAATTTAATCATTCAGAAAAGTCTATATAACATCAGCTTTGAGGGGATATTTGATTGGAAGCTACAGGAAATGTCCCGGGGGTACGGATCGGTAAAATTGCAGATCTTGCGCCACTGGGAAAGGACAGGCAGAATCTTTTGCTTCCCGCATTGGCTCGGGGTGCTGAAGTTCTGAGCAGTGGAAAAGGCTGGCCTGATGGCGTTTCCGGACTGATTGCGGATCTGGGACGCATCACCGGTGTCAATCGCGTCTGGCTCTTTCAGATTCTGGAACTCAGTGATGAGCAGATGCTTATGAATTTTCCATTTGAATGGGTGGATGATCAGAAACATGCTCTTAAGAAGAAACCTCGTTTTGACACAAAACGCTGGAAGTTCGAAACCTGCTCACGCACTTATCGTACTCTTGTTGAAAGCCGGAGACGGGGGGAATGGCAAACAGCTCTTATAGGAGAACTGGAGGAGTGTGACTTTAAGGATTACCAGACAGATCAGGGTGTTCAGTCCACTGTCAGTATTCCTGTCATGGTTCAGGGAGAATGGTGGGGGCTTCTGGGTCTTGATGATTGCTCATCACCTCACCAGTGGAGTGATGAGGAGATTGCCCTATTACGTATGACAGCTCATTTAATTTCCAATGCAGTTCTCCTCAACCGGTTAAGCTCTGCCAACAGGCAATTCGAGATTCTATCAAATCTTACCGAATCCAGCGCCTGGGAACTGGACTTCAATACGGCATACTGCTGGTTTAATTCAAAAATCATTTCCCGGGTGAAAGGACTCAGCGACAATCTTCACCAGCCCCTCCGGCAGGTATTGGAGTACATACATCCCGATGACCTTAAAGATACCTTTGACTACCTCCGCAATCAGCTCCGGCGAAAAGATCAGAACTTCCGAAAAGATCTGCGTATTTACCGTGATGGGCAATTTGTGTGGAGTGAGGTGATTGCAAAAATAAGTCTTGATTCGGAAGGACGTATGGAGAAAATGTCCGGAATTATGATTGATATTCCTGAACGTAAGGAAAGAGAGGAGGAACTCTACCGCAAGGCTTCCCTGGACCCTTTGACCAGAATAGCCAACCGTGGATCCTTCGACAGTCGTTTTACGCAAATGATAGAGGACCTGCAGAACAAGGGACAAAAGTTCAGCCTTCTTCTGCTGGACATTGATGATTTTAAAAAAGTCAATGACACATGGGGTCATGCGGTGGGAGACAAGGCATTGAAACATGTTACCCGGATAATGCAGAATACCCTGAGGGATGATGATTTCGCTGCCCGTTTCGGTGGAGAGGAATTTGTGATCCTCCTGCACTGCGATACGGCGGAGACTTCGGAGAGTATTGCTGAACGAATCAGGTGCAACGTTGAAGCCAAGCCCCTTGTGCTTTCAGAGGGGACAGTTCCTCTGACCATTTCCATTGGTATCTTCAATGCATTGGAGTTCTCATCCGATCTTAATTATGAAACAATTCTCAATAAGGCTGATGAAGCTATGTATGAAGCAAAAAAAAGCGGCCGGAACAGGGTCGTGGCCAGATAAGGCGGCATTGCTCATAACGAATCCTGCCTCCCCACATTGCATAAGTTGTGTTCTGTATCTTTGGGAGTAACTTTTTTTTACTTTTTTTGAATCAATACCTCAGACTCCTGCGTAATAGGAAGCAAATCCATAATTAAGGAGTTCAATATGAATCAGTTGAACAGTGTCATTTTAGAAGGAAATCTGGTAAGAGATCCCGAAGCCAAACTGACCCCCAAGGGCACCCCGGTGTGCCGTTTTGCCGTGGCCAGCAACCGTTACTACAAATCTGAAGGCGTCCGTCAGAGTGAAGTCTCCTACTTTGATGTGGAAGTGTGGTCCCGGGTGGCCGAAGCCTGTGAGAAGCATCTGCAGAAGGGCCGTGGCGTCCGGGTGGTGGGCCGCCTGAAACAGGACCGCTGGACCGACGAGGAAGGAGGTTCCCACAACAGAATCAAAGTGGTGGGGGAGCATGTGGAGTTCAAACCCCAGAATACCGCCTCTGCCGGACCGGGAGACTCGAATGAATCGGAAGAAGAGAACCTGGCTGAATCCTCTGAAGAAATAGTCGAGGAAGAGATGGAAGAGGTTTTGATTTGAGAGCCTGAGCGCTATCTGGTACCTGGGTTGTCTGCCGGACAGCTCAGGTGTTATATACAATACTGCGCCTTGTTAAGTATTGAAATGTACAAAACAAATGTTTAAAATGTACAATATAATGTAATAAATAAGGCGGAGACTATGGTTAGATATTTGTCCATCACAGAAACACGCAAGAAGATTACATCTCTTGAAAAAGACCTTTCAGTCGAAGATACAATCTCTGTCACCAGCCATGGTAAAGAGGTTCTGGCTCTGCTGCGCTGGGAAGCCTATGAAGCAATAGCAGAGACACTGGAAATCCTTTCGGATGAAGAACTCTCCCGCGAACTGAAACAGGGAATCCAGGATCTGGCAAATGGTAATCTGATTGATCTGGATGATTTAAAGTCCGAATTCAATGTATAAAATAAAACTGACCGAAACAGCAGCGGATTCCCTCCGCAGCTTTGATGCCGGTACTCGTAATAAAATCATTTCCCGCATTGAAGAACTGAAAGAATCACCCCTTCAGTTGGGAAAATCCCTTTCAGGTCCACTAAAGGAGTATCGCACTATCAGAGCAGCAGGCCAACGTTATAGGATTATCTATAAGGTTCTCGAAAGAGAGGTAGTTGTAGTCGTCATCAATGTAGGGATCAGGAAAGAGGGGGATAAAAAAGACATTTACAGTCTGATGAAGAAGCTTTTGAATACCGGTCTCCTTGACTAATAGCATCTCTTTTCATCACTTTGAAGACAGAGAAAGTCAGTTGTTCCAAAGTAATCTGCTTGTAATAAGTACCGGGGCTACGAGGAGCGCGATAAAATCCTGTCGTATAGGGAAGAGGTTCTGGAAATTGAACTCTTGAGACTCTCCGGAGAATTAACTGTTTCCCTTGAAGATATGAGAGCCCGTTTGAATGATATCTACTCCAGGTGATCATGTTCCCGCTGGAATTTCTTGCTCCGGCAGTCAGAGATCTTGAGTATATCGCTGAGTATCATCTGAAGTTGCTCAGATGATAAAGCCAGGGAGGCAACAATATCGGGGTCCGGGCGTGGCTGGATTTTGATTTTTTTAACAATTTAATGGTATAATAGTTTTATCGGATTATAGGAGGTTGATATGAGAAAGAGTGAACTGAAAATAAAAACAGATGATATTTTTGCGCAGCTTCCTGAAAATGTTAGTTGGGATGATTTGATGCAGCAAATTTATGTTCGTCAGAAAATTGAAAATGGATTAAAAGATGCAGAACAGGGTCAACTTTATACTTCCGATGATGTAAGAACGAGAATCCGCAGTAAAAAATGAGAGTCCTCTGGACAGAAGATTCCATGGAGCTCGAATGCCTTAAAATTGGCCTAGTCCAAGTTTCTACAATTAACTGATTATTAAGAAAATAGGAAATATGATTCAGAGAACTGGAAAGATTTGCTGAGTATCAATTGAAGATGGTCTGGCCTGAATCAGCTTCCGGAATCCTATAACTCTCTATACAGATTCTTTACATACAGCAATCCGCCTTATTTTTTTCCCCAGTTGTTCTGCCCCTTCTGCCGGGAGGATATTTGGGCACTCTTTTTCCTGGATCTCCCTCTATGGCCACCTTGAACTTTCCCGAATGCAGGATTATCGGACTTGCCTTTGTTTCTGTTCCCCGTATTACCAGAATCTTTTCTTATTGACGGGTAAACATCTCCCGCATCAAACCCATCTATCTTTTCATCAGGAATGGGCTTCTCAAGTAATTTCTCAATCCTTTTGAGGATTGAATGCTCTTCCTGGGAAACAAAGGAAACAGCATTTCCGCTTAATCCGGCCCTACCGGTTCTTCCAATTCTGTGAATATAATCTTCGGGGACCTGGGGGAGATCAAAATTAACAACCTGATCAAGATTATCTATTTGAATCCCTCTTGCCGCAATGTCCGTTGCTATGAGAGCCTGAATCTCTCCCGTTTTGAATTCCTTGAGGGCTCTGGTCCTGGCTCCCTGACTTTTATCACCATGAATGGCGGCTGACGGGATTCCCGCTTTCTCCAGCTGTTTCGCCAACCTGCTGGCGGCATGTTTCATTTTTACGAATACAAGAACCTGAAACCAGCCTTTTTCTTTGATCAGGTGGATCAAAAGATCTCTTTTCCTGTTTTTTTCCACATAATGAAGCTTCTGAATTACTTTTTCTGCCGCCGTATTACGTCTGGCCACTTCAATGGATACCGGATTGTCGAGGATACTGTTGGCCAGAGCCATTATTTCCTTGGCATAGGTAGCCGAGAACAGAAGATTCTGCCGTTTATTCGGCAGATATTTGATTATCCTTTTAATGTCATGGATAAATCCCATATCCAGCATTCTGTCGGCTTCATCAAGAACCAGAGTATGAATCATTTTCATATCAATAGTTTTCTGGCTTAAATGATCAAGGAGTCTTCCCGGTGTCGCGATGACAACATCGCATCCTTTTCTGAGAGTGCTGATCTGTTTTGATATTCCTACACCGCCGTAAATCTTTATGGAACGGACATCAAGGTTTTGGCCATAGCTTATGAAACTTTCTGTTACCTGATCGGCCAGTTCTCTTGTAGGAGTCAGCACCAGAACCTTAGGATGCTTTGTTTTTGATTTTTCATGACTCAGTTTTTCCAGAATGGGAAGAGCGAATGCGGCTGTTTTCCCTGTACCGGTCTGGGCTCCTCCCAGGACATCATTTTTTTTAAGGATTGCCGGAATGGCTTGAGCCTGTATGGCGGTGGCGGTTTTGTATCCTCTGGATTTCAGAGCACGGAGGATCTCAGGGCAAAGGCCCAGTTCTTCAAATGTCATTATTATTTTTCCTGGATTCTGCCTGCAATTGTCTATTGCCCAGTCCAGGCGAAATTATTTTCAAGATTTGGTAAAAGACCGGAATTTTTACGTCAGAATCAGGACAGTAACATTTTTTGCAATAAATGCTAAGGGGTATTGAGGGAAGAATTGGATTGTATTCCGTTTTATTGAATGTATTAAGAGGATTCTATGCTGATCTGAACTAATCAAACAGATAACTTGTCATAGACAAGGACCCCATTATCCTGGCCTCATTCAATACGGTGATGTTATCCTCGCTGTCTGATGCTCCCAGTATGTAGAAAAGAGGATCAAGGTGATCTGTTGTCGGCACAGCCAGAGCAGATGTTTCTTTCTGACTGGTGTAATTCAGTACAGAACCGTAGTCTCTGTTCTGTATGGCGTCTTTGGCAAAGAGGTCAAAGTCATTGGCCCATTCTGTTCCGGAGCGGGGAAGGTTAAAGTCCATCCGTCTCAGGTTATGGACTATATTTCCTGAACCGATGATAAATACCCCTTCATCCCTGAGCGTCTTGAGTTCACGGCCCAGTTTGAAATGATCCTCCGGTGACGCCTGGGCATTCACACTGATCTGTACTACAGGAATATCCTTGTGGGGATACATATGAGTCAGAACGGACCAGGCCCCGTGATCAAGCCCCCAGTCGTTTCTTATATCTACCGGCACCGAGAGGGATTGAATAATCGTATCTGTGAGTTCTTTAGATCCTCTTACCCTGTAGTCAAGTTCATACAGTTCCCGGGGGAACCCGTACATATCGTTGATGACATCAGGTTCTTCCTTGTCCTGAATCCGTGTACCTTTAGTAAACCAATGGGCTGAAATCATCAAGATGGCTTTTGGTTTTACAGAAAGACCGATTCTCTTCCATTCCCTTGTGAAGGGATTATCCTCTATCGCATTCATGGGTGACCCATGTCCGACAAAAAGGGCAGGCATTTTCATGGTACTCTCCTCATAATCAGAAGGACAGGGCCGGCGGGGGAAACATTTAATAGTACATTGGGCCGGCCCTCTTTCTTTCTTAACTTTGAATCTCTTCCTGAATCCCTTTGAACAGGTTTGTAATATCACCGGAAACCTTGTCTTCCTGCAGATTTCCCTCTTCGTCAAAGGCCTCCCATACAGGGCTGATCCCCACCTGTTCCGCTACTGGTTTCATGCCCAGAAACTCGACTATGGGAGTCAGCTGATTTATGGCGTTTACAGCACCGCTGCCGCCGTAACCGACGAATCCGACAGGTTTGTCTTTCCATTCCTTATAAAGATGATCCAGTGCGTTTTTTAATACAGGTGAGTAGCCATGGTTGTATTCGGGGGTTACGATAATAAAGCCATCGGCTTCATCAACGGCCTGACTCCATTCTTTAGTAGAATCGTGACTATAGGGCTCTCCTGCCATAGGGGGAGCCGGCTCATCATAGAAGGGGAGATCCCATTCTTTTAAATCCAGTAATTCGAGGGGTACTGAATTTTCTTCCCCTTTGCTCAGGACCCAATCGGCTACGGCCTTTCCGGCTCTCTGTGATCTGACGCTTCCTAATAATACTTTTATTGTTTTTGACATCCTTAACTCCTGTGTGTTGCCGGATCTACTCTGAATCCCTCAGTTTATCCAGAAGGGCAGACAGAAGATCCAGTTCCTCATCGCTCAAGCGATGTTCTGTCTGACTTTGACTGGTCCAAACCTGTTCTCTGGCAAGACGGAACAGATTCTTTCCTTCATCAGTAATGCTTATGTTCACCTTTCTTCGATTCTCCGGGCATATCTGACGGTCCACCAGATTTTTTCGAAGCAGTTTATCGATAATGCGGGTTACATTACTGGATTTCTGAACCATTCTCTGCTGCAGCTGAGAAACGTTTAAAGGCGTGTCGCCTGCTCCGTAGAGGCTGCTGAGCACATTGTATTGAGGTTCCGTCAGATCAACTCCTTTCAGGGCCTGGTTCATGGCATCCACCAGCCAGTGGCCTGTGTAGATAATGTTGACAACCCCTTTGTTATAGGGATTTTTAAATCTGGGAACCTTGATATCTGTATGTATACTCATTTTGACCTCTGTATGTACAACTTTTGTATATACAAGAGTGTAATTGAGCGGAATGATAAAGTCAAGTAATTTAGTCATATTTATTGAAAATGGATTGAATCAGCAGCTATTCACCGTCCCTATGAAACACTGATATCGCCAGTTTGGCAGCAATTCTGGACCCCAGAGGTATGACCTGGATGGTTTGACTTCTTCCGGCTTGCATCGGGTTGGGAATGGGGGAGGCCATGGCATTATTCATACCGGGGCTGCCAGCTATTCCAACAAACAGATAAGCTGTTTGTTCAAAACCCTGAATCCCGGCTGCCATTTCATCGGTCAAGGGGATTTCATCAAACACATGGGTGATATCCCCGGAAGCCCCCAGCACTGTGTGGAGGTAGCTGATGAGATCGCTATTCTCCGTACCCATAGGAGTCTGCCCGTCATTCTCAGGGGAATCTCCTGACCGGGGAGAGGAGGTGACAGCAATATTGCCCAAAGGAAGATTTGCAGTCTGAAGGGACAGGACGGTGTCGGGTGTCGGGATTTCATGATCCTGAAAGAGGTTGTGGTCGGCTCCCTGGATGAGCTTATCTGCAGGCCAGGCTGCCAGGACGAGGGTCCCGCTCCAGCTCTCTGATAAAGCTGCCATGGTTCTACCCAGGGAGATCAGCCAGTTGAGGATGTATCCCGATTCTTCATCCCTTCCAACGGCATCAACAGGGGTGTGGAATAAAAGGGTGGGTCCCTCTCCATTTGACATTACGCCTGTAAAACCGATACCACCGGCTTCCGCAGTCACATCATAACCCAGGGATCCCAGCTCCTGTGCAATAGAACCGGTGGTCTGAGAAGAGGAAGTTGAACCTGAACCGGAGGGCTGCTCTTTACTCTCTTTATCGACAAGGGCATCGATTCGGTCAAAGGTTTCAGTCATTCCCTCCCCTGTTTCAGGGGGCAGGTATTCGGCAAACATTGCCCTTAATGTCTCTGCATCAAAGTCAAAGTGGAAAGCGCAGGCAAAAACTCTGAATCCCAGAGTCATAAGGGCTAATACTACTACTATTTTTTTCATTGTGGTCACCTGGAAATCCGGGACGTGCTAACGCCCCGGAATCCATTCAATTAACTGATCGTATTACTCGCTGATATAACGGGGTTTTACCAGGTTGTAGTTGTTGGGGATTTCAGTGTCGATGATTCCGAGGAATTTCTCGAATACAGATACATCTCCATCGATCTCAATCATACCGGCTTTTTCTACGGTTTCTAAATCCACAGCACCGGTGAGCAGGGCAAAAAATGCCACATTGTTTGTTTCTACAGTTACGTCTGTCTCCAGGACTCCCTTAGATACGGCACCGTTAAGAACTCCGTTTTCTGCAATAAGATCAAGACTTGTACCGTTCAGAATAAGAGTCAGTTTCAGCTCTCCCGCCTCGAGTCCCTTTCGGGGATCAACCTGGGTGGAAAGAACAGTGGGCATCAGCTCGGCGGGGATGGCATTCAGGACACCGGGACCGGCAGAGTTTACGATCATAGGAACATTGTCGTCTCTCCGCAGTTCCAGGGCGGCCATGAGGAACCAGTTACGGGCCAGAGCGGACTCTTCCTGGTAACCGATCTGCTCGAAGGCATCCGCCGCAAGGTAGTTGGCTTTTTTGTTCTCTCCGTTGTAGGAGATGATGTGGTTGAGAAGCTCAACTGTGAACTTGTAGTCTCCGTCTTTGAAGTATTCCAGAGCCTTGGCAATAACCACTTCTTCACCGCCGAAGGCTTCCACATAACGTCTTCCGGATTCGGCGTCGGTATGACGGGCCAGCTCGGTGGGGTTGGCATTGAACCAACCGATGTTGTTGACATAGGTGGCGTATACGTTGTTCTCAAACTGTCCGTAGTAACCGCGGTTGGCAAAGTTGTTCATGATGGGCTCGGGAATATCAATCCTCTCAACAATCTCATAGGGGCGGTAACCGTAGTTGGCCAGGCGTGTAGTCTGGTCAAAGATAGCTCTGTAGATATCTCTTTGAGCTTTGAGGTAGTTGTTGACATTCTCATTGCCCCATTCAGGCCATGTGTGAGGACCAAAGTGGATTTCCACATCATCACCCCATCTGATAATGGCATCGTGAATGTACTGTGCCCATTTGTTGGCGTCTCTGATGGGTGCTCCCCTGAGGGTGTACACGTTGTGCTGCAGCTGGTTGACAACTTCAGCCATGGTCAGAGCCTTCCATTCGGGGATATAGAAAACCATTTCCGCAGGAGCTTCCGATTCGGGAACCAGCATGAACTCGATGTCCAGGCCGTCTACGGTAATGTTCAGGTTGTCTTCAGTTATTTCAACAACAGAACTGGGCATGGCGTTCTGTCCGGCAGGAGTCAGGGGACCCAGAGCGGCTGTAATGATACCCCGGGGACTGAAGGCCAGTCCGTAACCGTACTGGTACAGGGCTCTTCTGGACATGATATTTCCGTAGAGAACCGATTCTGAAACAAGTTCTCTCTGAAAATGCTCAGGGACGTAAACGGGAATTTCGGCTGAGTCAAACTGTTCCTGGGTAGCCAGGCCAAGATCGATGATACCGGAGATTCCGCCGTAGTGGTCGGTATGGTTGTGGGAGATGATAACGGCTTTCAGATCCCGTCTTCCTCTTTCCTGTTCATACAGCTGGTAGGCCTGAATAAAAGTTTCGGGGACAAGGCAGAGATCGTACAGGATAATTCCGTTTTCAGTTTCAATGATGGTCAGTGTGTTCACATCCTGACCGCGCACCTGGTAGATCTTGTCTTCCATAACTTCGTACAGTCCGCCTCTGTTTACCAGCTGGGCATGACGCCAGAGACTGGGGTTTACTTCGGCCGGAGCTTCTTTGTCCATCATGAACTGAACACCGCTGTTAAAGTAGATGCCGTCAATATTACCGTCATTGATCAGGGGGGCGATAAATCCTCTGTCTGCATTTTCAAAGGCGGTTCTGTCTTCAAAGTCCAGAATATCATACAGCTCGGCATTGGCTTCGGCTGTGAACTCAGTCGCCTCTTTGCTCTCATTTGTAAACTCATAGGAGCTGACATCAGCTTCATACTGTCCTTCTGCAAAAAGGGGTGATACAACAGCCAGTAGTATCATTAAAATTGAAATTTTAAACATACTTTTCTTTCCTTCTTATTGTTAATTTGTTTTTAATTTTCAGGTCGCTTCTTTTTATCAGAAGGACTCATTTATGTTGATGTAAAGAGCACCGGTTCCATCCATTCTGACGGCGTAGTCGATGTTCAGGTTGGCCCTGGATTCTTTCTGAAGCATGATCCGGATACCACCGCCGAAAGCAGGTTCCAGGTAGTCAAACAGATCCACACCATTGTGTTTGTCCGCAACTGTGGTCACGTTGGTAAAAAGAACTCCTCCCAGAAAATCCGGATTGTTCTTTACCCAGGGGAAGGGGATGGGGAATCTGTATTCGATTTCTGCATAGTAGATGTGATCCCCTCTGAATCTGCCCTGGGCAAAACCGCGGCCGGAGCGTCCCATCTGGTCCCAGCCGACTGAGGGCAGACCCATATAGGGGAGGGTTCCGTAGGAGAAGTGGCCGTAGGTCCATAATCCGATCATATGACGGGGATTGGATTTCTGGAGTCTCAGGTAGTCCCGGTATTCCAGCCAGAGGGTGCTTCCGTTATTGTCGTTACCCAGCCATTCCGGCATAACCCGGTAGCTGGCCATGGCATAGCGGCCCTGGTAGGGGTTGGCCACATTGTCTCTTGTGTCGTAGTACAGGTTGGCAGACACCCCGGACATCATGTAGCCCGTGGGATCATAGCCGTTTCTCAGGCTGTATTCCTGGTGAAAGCCGGTGTAATCTTCGGTACTGGCGTTATCCCGGATATTGGAGTACACATCCAGGTGGTAACCCAGACCTGCATACAGGCCGGGGATAATCTGACGGCTGGCGGTTTCGTGAAAACGGACCAGGTTGAAGTCCATGCCTTCTCCCATGGTTTCCAGGGCCTGATCATTATCAAGCTGAGGACCGGTTCCCAGACCGAATGTGTCCTGGGATGAGAAAAAGAGCCGCCAGTCTCCCACCAGGTTCCACTGGTTCTGGCTGGTAAACATATTGGACTTCAAAAGGAAGTTCAGCTGGTTCTTTGTAGAGTAGGACACAGATGTGATGGCACTGGACATGTTGGTGGTGGAGGGATCTCCCAGGAAAATACCTGTGGAAAGACCGACTCCTCCAAAAAATCCTGTAGCCGGTGCGTTGCCGATAAAGGGGACTATGGCATTGTAGAGCTTGAAGGGTTCAGGAATCCGTTCCTCGGAGACCTGTTCTTCAACTGCAATATCCTTGTCTTCTGTTGCTTCTTCTTCGGCAAAGAGAGAGACAGATACAGTCGTAAGCAGCAGAATTAACAGAGCTTTTTTCATTGATTATTCCTTTCATTGACATGCGGGGCAGAGTGACGTCCCGGAGGGAATCACTGAATACGCAGATCATAAAAACTTTGTAGAAACACAAATCTCAGGAGAGCAGGGGCTGCCGATGATTTGTGTCCGAAAGGAAATATAGTTCTTACTCCGGGAGTCCGGGTTAAGCTCTTTTGTTTTTTTTATGTTGAAATGGGGTGGGGTTTGTCAGGCTTTGTGAATTCGGGTTTTCACAGGCTTTTCATGAATTTCTTGCTGAAAGCATAGGTAGAGATATTCTTACGATACAACCTCTTCTGTCCTGCCGGTTTTTTATCTCCAGCATACCGTTATAGCTTTTCAAAATACCGTATACGATGGATAAGCCGAGGCCCATGTTTTCTTCATTACCGTCTTTTGTTGTAAAAAAGGGTAGCATGACACTGTTAATATCTTTTTCATGCAGCCCGGTGCCAGTGTCGGTAAACTCAATAATTACTGAATCCGTTCCTGTTGTCCGGATTGTTGCGGTGAGCGTTCCGCCTTCAGTCATTGAATCGAATGCATTTCTGATAATGTTGAGAATAACCTGCTTGATTTTTGTTTTGTTTGCCTTAATGCGGATAGCTTCTTCAGGGAAATCTGCACTGATGGAAATATTCCTTTTCTGCGCATTAAATTGTACAAGTTTCAGCATCTGGCTGAGCAGATCAGGCAGATTTAGTTCTTCGTCTTCGTATTGATTTTTCTCGGAAAACGTTATCAGGTTTCCAATTATCATCTCAATGGAATCCATTTCTTCCTCCATATATCTGATGAAGGAGACAGCTTCGTCCGAAGATTGCAATCCTTTGAGGACATCCAGGTAATTGTTGATGATTTCCAGAGGATTGTTTATTTCATGGGCGACCCCAGCAGCCAGTAGACCGACGGATGCCAGTTTCTCGGATAACTGGATTTTTTTTCTTAATTCCTCCTGTTCGGTCATGTCATCAATAATGATGATGCTGCCCATGTAATAATTCCCGTCATGGATCGGGTAAACGACAATATTGCCGCATATTATCTTCTGTTCAATTTTCACTTGGACCTGGTAGAGATTCTCCCATTTCCTTTTTTTCAGGAGGCTGCGGATCTTCTCAAGCAGTACGTTGTTTTCCGGTCCCAGTATCTTATTAAAATCTTCGTTAAGCAGTTCTTCTTTTTTTCTGCCGAAGAAGTTTTCGCCGTAAGTATTAATAAGTTTGATCTTCTCCTCTCTGTTGACAACAAACAAGGCAATGGGAAGAAACTCAAGAATGGCCTCATTATATTTGAGAAGATGATAAAATTCTTTATCCACATTCATCATTGACTTGCTTTGGGTAATCTGAGTGTAGGCAAGCTTGATGAGGTTTATCTTATCAATATTTTCGACAGCTTCTGTGACTATTATTCTTCCTTTTCTTAGTATGGTGACTCTATCTGCAAATTCGTAAACATCATCGATACGGTGCGTAATGAATACGATAGTACTACCGTTGTTACGCAGCTCCCTGATTATTTTCATAACCCGGGAAAGGTCTACGGCAGTTAGTTTTTCAATCGCTTCGTCCAAAATGAGTAGCTTCGGGTTTCTGTAGATATGCCTCAGAATATCAACAAAAACCCTTTGGGGCTTTGAGAGTTCACCAACCAGTGAACGGGGATTGATATCGCTTCCTATCCTTTCCAGATACTCTTCGGCTCTTTTATTAATTTTTGCAGTATTGAAGAAAAAGCGACTGAAGACGCCCGGGTTGTTGTTGAAAAGGTTCATGGCAACTGATTGGTAATCGAAAAGTTCTGTTCCCTGAGTTACGTAGGAGATTCCCAGATTCCGGGCTATTTTTGAGTTGTAGACCCCTAAGTCTGAGCCTTTCCAGTACAGACAGCCTTTGGGTTGAATAAATCCACTTAGAATATGTGCCAGAGAGGATTTACCAGCGCCATGCTCACCGATCAGGGCATGTATCTCGCCTTGGGTTATTTCAATATTTATCTCTTCTATGGCTTTTACAGAACCGTAGGAATATGACACATCTTTTAACGTAATCAGGGCGGGTCGTGTCATGGCAGGTTATAATCCTTTATTTTGTTATATAATGTCGCCCGGCTAATTCCCAGAATCTCGGCAGTCCTTTTTTTGTTATTGCCGCATTCTTTCATTACCCGTTTTATCAGGTCTTCCTCCATTTCCTGATGGAGCTTGCCGCTGGTACGTGGACGGATTGCGTCGGTCAGTTTACGGGGCAGATCATCCAGAGATATCATCGGAGAAGAGGCTACAGCACTTGCGTATTGGACGGTGCTTTTCAGTTCTCGCACGTTGCCCGGCCAGTCGTAACTCACCAGGAAATCACTCACATCGGGGGAGAGCGTCTGCTTGCGTATAGAGTCTCCGGAACATTGGTTTAAGAAGTGTTCGGTTAGCTGGAGTATTGTTTCCTTTCTTTCTCTCAAAGGAGGAATCGTTATAACGGCAGTGCTGAGTCTGTAGTAAAGATCCTCCCGGAAAATTTTCTCAGCCATCATTGTATCCAGGTCTTTGTTCGTAGCGGCTATAAAGCGGACATCCACTTCCAGCTCACTGTTTCCTCCAAGTCGTTTTATCTCACGGTTTTGAATTGCCCGCAGTATTTTAGCCTGAGTCTGCAGGGACATATCCCCCAGCTCATCAAGGAATAAGGTTCCCCCATGGGCTCTCTCGAAAACACCCCGGAACTGTTTGTCTGCTCCGGTAAATGCCCCTTTTTCGTGTCCGAACAGTTCGTCGTCAAGGAGGGATTCAGGAAGAGCAGCGCAGTTTATTTTAATAAGTGGGCAGTCTTTACGGGATGAGTTGTTATGTATCAGCTCGGCAAACATCTCTTTACCGGTTCCGCTTTCTCCCTGGATCAGTATAGGTAATTCCGATTTGGCAAGCTTTACAGTTTTTCGAAATAAATTCTCAAGGACTTCCCCTTCGATCAGGAGTTCATCATTTTTCCGGATTTGCATGAGTAACTCTTTATTTTCCTGCTCCAGTTTGCTGAGTTTGAGAGCAGAGCCGATCATAGGAGCTAACTGATCTACCTTTACCGGTTTCTGCAGATAATTAAAAGCTCCAAGCTTGATCGCTTCAATGGCTGATTCTATGGTCGCGTGTCCGGTAAAGATCAGTACTGGTATGGGAGATTCCAGTGTTTGTATCTTTCGCAGGAGATCCAGTCCATTCTCATCTCCCAGTCTAATGTCGATAAGAGCCAGATCGACGGATTCTAAGATAATTTTTTCCCAGCCTTCCTCGATGGAGGCTGCAGAAAGAGGGTAATATCCTCTGTTTTTCAAAGACAGAGAGAGGCTCGTTCTAATTTTTTCTTTATCATCGACAATGAGTATTGTTGCAGGGGTTGTCGATTTATTAGACATCTTGTGGGTAGACATGTCTAAAATTTATACACTGATTTTGGGATCTGTAAAGTATTTTTTATTTCTACTTGAGTACAGAGCTATTAGAAATCTTCTTCCTCAACAGAAGCAGGGTTGGCATGGAACATGCTTTGTATTGGATAAAATCAAATGAAAGGAACAGGAATGGATGAAATCTTAGTCCTGAAAAATGTTAACAAGCATTTCGGAGGCATTCATGCAGTAAAAGATGTAAGTCTGCGATTTAATGAAGGGAAAGTTTGTGCCTTAATGGGAGAGAACGGAGCCGGAAAGAGTACTTTGGGTAAGATGATCGCCGGTATTTATGCTCTGGACAGTGGAGAAATCAGGCTTAACGGTGAAAAGCTTGTTTTTGATAATCCACTGGAGGCTCAGAAGAAGGGAATTGGACTGGTTCTGCAGGAACTGGATGTTTTTCCCAGTTTATCAGTTGCCCAGAACATCATTTTGAACAATATGTCCTTCGCCCATCTGGAGAAGGGATTTCTAAACAGCAACAATATTAATGAAGAAGTGAAGCCCTGGCTTGAGAAAGTACGGCTGGATGTTAATCCGGGAAAGCCCATGGAAGAACTCTCTATGGCTCAAATTCAGCTGGTGGTCATCGCCAGAATTCTCAGCATGAATTGCCGGCTCATTATTATGGATGAGCCGACCAGTTCCTTAACGGATGATGCAGTGGATAACCTTTTCTCTCTCATCAGAGATCTGAAGAAAGATAATGTCACGATCATTTACGTGTCTCATAAAATGAATGAAATTTTTCAAATAGCCGATGAAATTGCTGTCATGAGAGATGGAGAGTTCATCGGTAAAAAGTCCGCAGACGAAACAGATCCCACTGACATTATTGAAATGATGGTCGGTCGTACTGTTTCCGGAAAGGAGAAACAGCGCAGCTGGGCAACCGGTGATGTATGCTTGTCTGTCAGGAATCTGATTACCCCTAAAATGAAGGATGTCTCTTTTGACCTTCACAAGGGAGAAGTACTGGGAGTTGCAGGGCTTGTGGGCGCTGGACGTACTGAACTGGGAGAAGCTCTTTTTGGCCTGGAGCCGGTGCGGTCCGGAAGTATCAGAACCGAGGATGGGGAGCTGGAACTAAATAATCCCGGAGACGCCATTAAAAAGGGCATCGGCTTCATTCCTGAAGACCGCAAACTCCAGGGGTTAATGATGAGCATGAGTGTTCAGGAGAATATGATACTGTCGACCCTCGATGATTTGAACAGAAAGGGATTTCTGGATAATTCCAAAATTGTAAAAAACGTGGACAGTCTGATCGACAATATCAGGATTAAGACTCCTTCCGGTAACAGTTGTGTTGACACCCTGAGTGGTGGTAATCAGCAGAAGGTTCTCGTCGCCAGATGGCTGATGGTCGACCCGGAAGTCCTGTTTCTGGACGATCCGACCCGCGGCGTTGATGTGGGAGCCAAAGAGGACATCTATGAGATCATTACTTCCCTCGCCTCCCGCGGGAAAGGTTTGATCTTCGTCAGTTCGGAACTTCCGGAGCTTCTCCGCTGCTGTGATAGAATCATGGTGCTGTCGGAAGGAAGGGCAACCGCCGTTCTGAAATGCAAAGAGACGACACAACAGGAAATTATGTCCTATGCGACCGCGTCGGTTGTCGCAGGATCTAAAAATAAAGGAGCAACAAGGTGAGGTTAAACGAAGGAGTACAATCCATACCGGCAGTTTTTAAAAAGAGCACAGGAACACTGAAGAAATTTCAAAGCTTTACAGGGTTGGTTCTTATACTGTTCCTTGCTGTGATTCTCAGTCCGAGGCAGCATGGAACGGGTCGCATTCTTTTTCTGACGCCCGAAAACCTGTCTGACATATTCCGTCAGGTATCCGAAAACGGCATTATTGCCATTGGTATGACTTTTATCATTCTAACTTCAGGCATCGATTTGAGTGTTGGAAGTCTTTTGGCTCTGGCGGCCACACTCTGCGCCAAAATCCTGACGCAGATGAATCCGTCAATCGGACAACCTTTGCACATTTTCTTGGCTATTTTTCTTCCACTCATGCTGACCACAGGATTCGGTGCTCTTTATGGTCTGTTGATTTCAAAACTGAATATCCAGCCGTTCATCATAACTTTGGCTGGAATGATCGGTTTGCGGGGATTCGCCAGGTTCCTTACAAACAACGCTAATATCGACATCGGATTCGGCGATGACATTTCCGCTGTTTTCGCCAACCTAATATCTCCCAAACCTGTGGTCATCACCACCTTTGTTGTCATCGCGGTGATTATGTCGATTATTTTAGGAAGGACTGTCTTCGGTCTCAGGGTCAAGTCTATTGGGGACAACAGCATCGGCTCCCGTTACGCCGGTATTCCGGTTACCAAAACCCTTCTGTTCACATATGCTCTCTCAGGTCTGCTGACCGGTGTTGCGGGAGTGCTCCATGCCGCCCAGAATCATCAGGGAAGCCCCAATGATGGAGTCTCCTATGAATTGGATGCCATTGCCGCAGTCGTTATCGGGGGAACCAAAATGACTGGAGGGAAAGGAAGTATTGTGGGAACGATTATCGGAGTTTTCATTATGGGCATCCTGACCAATACCTTCCGCCTGAAAGGGGTAGATATCAACATTGAGATGATGGCCAAAGCCGTTATCATAATTGTTGCTGTCTGGCTGCAGCAGCCCCGAAAAGCCAGATCTAAAGGATGAATCCGTTGTTGACGGATAAAATATTTTTAAGGAGGAAAGTCTAAAATGAAAAAAGGACTTACCGTTTTTCTTATCCTGTGTCTGTGTTTTATGGCCTTGCCGGTTTTTGGAGAAGGTCAGAAGGAGGTTAGCACAGAAAAGAGCGGCTATCTGGTAATTTTCAGCCAGTGTAACAATGCCGAACCCTACAGAGCGGCTCAGAATGATTCTTTCAAGGCACTCTGGAGTCAGTATGACGATGTCGTATTTGAGATTCAGGATGCTCAGCAGGACAACAGCCGTCAGATTTCTCAGATTGAGACCGCTATTGTGAAAAATCCCGATCTGTTGATTGTGGCGCCCAATGAAAGGGGACCCTTGTCTGCGGTTATGGGTAAGGCAAAGAAAGCGGGAATCCCCGTAATCTGTCTCGAGCGTGATATTGTCGATGCTGAAAATTATACAACCTGGATTATGAGTGACAATTACTCAATCGGTAAACTGGCCGGTGAGTATATGGTTGAAATGCTTAAAGTGAAAAACGGAGCCCCAGAAGGGAAAATTGTAGATCTGCGCGGCCTTCTTGGTGTGGAAGGAGAGCAGAAGAGATTTAACGGAGCCTGGGATGTCATGAACACTTATAGCGGTATCACTCAGGAAGCTGAGGCCGTGTGCAATTGGCTTCAGAGTGATGCACGTGTGAGAATGACCGAAATCCTCCGGGCTCATCCTGATATTGATATTGTTTATGGGCATAACGATCCCATGGCTGTAGGCGGCTATCTTGCGGCGAGAGATCTGGGACGGGAAAAGGATATCCTGTTTGTTGGTGTTGATGGTCTTCAGGGAGAAGCCGGAGGAATCAAGAAAGTCGTAGACGGAGTTCTCGCCGCTACATTTACATATCCCCTGTGTACAGACAAAGCAGTTGAAATTGGTAATAAGATCATGAGAGACCCCGATTTCACCCCTGAAAAGGTTTATGAAGTGCAGTCTGAAATGATTACTCCTAGTAATGCTGTGGAAAAATTCAATGGATAAAAAAACCTGTAAAGAATCCCTTACACCGGGCTGAGCTCTGAAACCACAGACCGATTGAGATTCAGTACAGGCTACGGCCTCATCTTATGGGGCCGTTTTTAATTTAAAGAGATATTGATCCTATGTCAAATCGAGGTGTCGATTTATGACGTGTGACTTTCAAAGGTTATATCCGGGATATAAACAGATTTTTCAGCTGAACATGCATGGATATTTGTTGTCTAATGTAGTTTTCTGATCCCGGATTGTCGATTGTTCCTTTTTATTAAACTCCATATCTATCGAACATCTCCTGTGGTGCGTCATGGTCTTCCATAATTTGTCGGAATCTAGATTTCAGACGGGCTTCCACCTGAGGATTGGAAACGGGGTTCTCTTCGGTAGGATCGGTGAAAAGGTCGAAAAGCCTGGTCTTAGTATCCTGGAATCCCTGGGCATCATGATTGGGCACCCGTTGGGAATCATCTCGTCCCTTTATCTTCAGCAAGGGCATTCCTTTGGTAAAATTGAATCCATTATATAGTTCTGAATCCTGCATTTCCTTTATTGAAAACTGTCCCCTCATATGGCAGGGGTGTATCCTGTATTCATATAAATTCGTACTGTCCAGATGCTGTGGACAAAGGTGGTATGCGTAGCGGCCGTCGGTAATGAGAACTGTTCCTCCGAATACTCCACAGCTCACAACACGCTCTTCATCCCTGTCTTCTTCCAACAGTGCGGTCAGGGAGTGCCCTTTAACTTCTTCCGGAATATCACAGTCATACCAGTCCAGTACGGTTGGCATCAGGTCAATGACCGATGTGACAGTATTTCTTTGTGTTCCGGCATTCATTTTGTACTTCGGATGATGAATAAACAAGGGGATGTGGGATATCTCCTGGTAATTGGGCATGATGACTTTAGACCACCAGTCATGTTCAGAAAGGAGGAACCCATGATCTGTAGATACGATTAATGATGTATCGTCCCACATGTTATCGGCATCCATTCTGTCCAGAAGGCGTCCGAGCTGATCGTCGCAGAACGCCACCAGAGCAGCATAAGTTCGACGGATTCGGTCTATTTCTTCGGGGCTTTCTACGGGCCGTGCATAATTAGGCCAGTTCATTACCGTAGTTTTGTCTATATTATATCGGTCAAGATATTCCTCCGGAATATCAAAAGGTTCATGGGGGTCGAAAGTTTCCAGCTGAAGGAACCAGTTCTCTGCATTTTTATTAATATCCAGAAATTCCATTGCTGAATCGAAACAGCGAACCATCGGAAATTCTGATGATTTTTTCATCCTGTGATTTTTATTCTTGGCAAACTGGAGTTTGTGTTCGCTCCGGGAGCTGTGAGAAAAATCATAGTGCCTGGAATCATAGCGTTTGCGCAAGATCTCCATATCGGGATTAATTTCCGGAATCCAGGGGTCATATTCCTGTCCTCTATGGAACTCCCATGTGTTGAAATTGGTGCAGTAGAAAGCACCGCCATCTTCGAAGTAGTGAGCATGGTCGGTAGTGATATGGCTATAAACCCCTTTTCTTTCTCTCAGTAGACGAGGTAGGGAATTATCATAGGGTTCCATGGGGCCCCAGGCGCTGTGGAAAAAATTGTATCGGCCGGTCTGCTGATCCCGGCGGGCAGGCATACAGGGCATGCTGCCAGCGTAATGGTTTGTAAAAGTAATACTTTTTTGGGCCAATCGGTCGAAATTCGGTGTTGGTACAGAAGAATCGTAGGGCCCGAGGGCTTTGCGGTTCAGTGAGTCGAATAAAAGGAATATCGTTTTCATGATGTTATGTTTTCCTCTGTGATGTTTTTTTCTAGGGTCCTCTTCCTCCGTATTTTACGGAAGGGTATGAGGGTAATAGCAAGGAGCAGAAAATTGGCCGCCAGTATGCTTGTTGAAATAGGTCTCGTGAAAAATATAGCAGGATCATCTCCGGACATAATAAGAGATCGCCTGAAGTTCTCTTCCATAATGGGGCCAAGGACATTGGCGATCACGAATGGGGCAAGAGGGTACTCGAACTTTCTCAAGCCAAAGGCCAGAATCCCGAAGATGAGAGTTATCCACAGATCGTTTATTGAGGTTTCCATACCATAGGAACCAACAGCACAGAGGATCAGAATCACAGGAATCAGGTACTTTTTCTTTACATTCAGCACTTTGACGAAGAGAGGAAGGAAGGCTAGTCCCAGGAACAAAAGAAAAATATTTGAAGTTATATAAGCCAGGAAAATGCCCCCTACCAGATCCTGACTCTGGACGAAGAGTCGGGGTCCTGGAATATATCCCAGAAGCATAAGAGCCGCCAGCAGCATGGCCGAGCAGGGATCGCCTGGGAGAGCCAGTGTGAGAGATGGAATGAGAGTCCCTCCGCAGCAGGCATTATTTGCCGATTCAGTGGCTATGACTCCGTCTGGGATTCCAGTACCGAACTTTTCTGGGTACCGGGAGCTGTTTTTTGCTACAGCATAAGAAACGAAACTGGCTATCACTGATCCAGCTCCCGGGAGGGCTCCGATGAATGTTCCCAGTGAACTGGACCGGAAAAGGTTAAAGAGCTGTTTGAAGTTTTCGGTGATGCCGGCCAGAGGAGGGAGGAATGCTTTCAGATGAGGAGACCTTTCGAAATCCCCCTGTTCCACCTGAATTAACATTTCGCTGATAGCGAATAGGCCGATGACCATCGGGACGATCCCGATCCCTCCTGCCAGGGCAATAGTTCCGAAAGTAAACCGGAAATTGCTCATAAATGGATCCATCCCTATGGTGGACAGAAGAAGTCCCAGGCTTCCAACCATCAGCCCCTTTATTGTTGACTCCCTGGAGACCACAGCGATACAGACCACACCGGTTAGAGCCAGGGCAAAATATTCTGGAGGAGAGAACTTCAGGGCTACACGTGCCAGGAGAGGAGATAAGAAGATCAGATAAATTCCTCCGATGATTCCTCCGATAGCGGATGTGGATATGGCCAGGGTTACCGCGAATGGCGCCTTGCCTTTTGAGGCCAGGGGATAGCCGTCCAGCAACGTAGCTGCTGCAATAGGGGTTCCGGGAATCCTAAGAAGTATGGCGCTGATAGCTCCTCCAGCGGTCCCTCCAACGAATATTCCGATGAGTAGTCCCATCCCGGTAAAGGGATTCATATTCATGGCCAGTGGTGTCAGAAGAGTTAATCCCAAGAGGGGGCCTAACCCCGGCAGGATGCCGATGATGATCCCCATTAAAACGCCAAATCCTGTAAATAGGAGCTGCTGGATTCCGAAGAAAGCCGGAAATCCGGCGGATAGAATTTCAGTAAACATTTAGACTCCTAGATATACAAACCGAATCGGCCGACGGGAAGGATTACTTTGAGCAGGATGCCGAACACATACCATACTGCAACGGTGACCCCCAGGCAGAGAGGAATCAGAATGATGGGCTTCTTCAGACCCAAAACCAGAAAGAATCCTGCCAGCGCCAGAGGAGTGGCCGCATAATAACCTAAAATTCCCAATCCGAAGAAGTAAAGGACAAGTATGCCGGAAATCATAACCAGGCGTTTTCTTCCCGCCTTTTCAAATAGGATAACAGGTTCATGATTTTCATGTTTTTTACGTGATTTTATGAGAATATCCGCTGTTCTGACAATTATCAGGGAGAGTAAAAGCCAGCTGAGCATTCTCGGGAACATGGCAGCATTGGTTTCACCACCTCCCTGGTGCATCCCTTTTTCTACAAATTTTGTGTGCATTTCAAAAAGAGCCACAAAAACAGGTAAGGCAAAAAGCCAGGTCACAAAAAGTTCGGATACATCTTTTTTTTTCATATTCATTAAGACCTCCACCCCCATCCCTTTTCTGGGACAGGGGTTTTGATAGGGATCGTTGCGGCAAATTTCTCAGACATCGATCCCTTATTAATTTCTAGTATTTTTTAATTTCTTCTTTTTCCCATTCAATTGCAGCAAGAGCCGATTTGAGCTGGGCGGTCATGATGGTGCATTCTTCCGTATAGTTCTCAGGGCTGTAAACATCTGTTGGCATAGGCAGGTATCCCATATCCGAAAGGGATTTTTGAACTTTCGGATCATCCAGTGCCTCTTTCAGTGCTGTACGGAGAATTTCTGTGATATCATCGGGAGTATCTTTATGTACGACCCACCAGGTCCAACCGGTCGCAGCCAACCCGTCAAGACCAATGCAGTAGCCGAAATCTTTAGCCAGGGGCTGACCGGGGAAGGCTGGCTGGGGCAGATCACTCAGGACTGCTAGAATGCGGACATCGTCCTTGAAGGTCTGATAGCCTCCGGAGTTCATAATGTCAAAATCCAACTCACCCGCCAGCATGTCCTTGATGCCCTCGTTGGTATCATTATACGGAACGTGCCTGGTTACAGCCCCCGTATTTTTCAAAAGTGATGCTGCGGCCATATGAGGAAGAGATACATCTCCTCCGGCACAGTATTTCAACTCTCCCGGATGGGCTTTGGCGTATTCTATCAGTGCGGTAAGGTCTGGAAAACGCTCATCATCTTTGCGGACAACTATTGTAAAAGCGTTTGAAGCTACACCGTAGAGGGGTTTCCAGTCTTCAAATGTATAGTCGGCCTTTCCGAAAAGAGGGGCCAGGATGAGAGGAGCAACATATGCATCAAATACAGTATATCCGTCGGCTGGTTTGGACATGACAGTCATAGCAGCTTTGACCCCGCCGGCTCCTGTTGTGGAGGTGACGCTCATGGTGGTTCCCATGTTTTCGGCCATAGCATTTGCAACGACCTGAGATGCCGCATAGGTTGAACCTGGGCTCCAGGGAAAAACATTCTGTACGGGCCGGTTGGGGAAATTGGATTCTCCCTGACCATTAGAGAAAGCGGGAATGATTAGGCAGCATAATAGCAGTATTGCCGCCATACTTTTGCGTGTCATCAATAGACTCCTTTAGAAAAATGAATATGGTGTAATTACATCCTGTGTTTCTATTAAACACTCAGTCTGTTATACTGTCTAATATAATAAATGATGCTGGGTATAATAAAATATTATATCAAAAGTGGAAGGGGGAGATTTTTGCTTCATAGATATCTCGAGCATTTTCAAGCGGTAGCCGAGACTTCATCGGTTCTAAGGGCGGCGGAAAAGCTGCATATTTCCCAACCTGCTCTCTCCCGCAGCTTAAAAATCCTGGAAGAGATAATGGATGTCCCCTTATTTATTCGCAGAAACAAGGGCGTGGAGATCACCGAATACGGTAAAGTTCTCTACAAACAGGTCTGCTCTATGGGAAATGAATTCCGTTACGCCCTTCAGGAAATTGACTATATAAAGAACAAAGATATCCGCCAGTTACGAGTGGGCTCAGGTCTTGTGTGGCAGTACGGCGTTCTTCCCAATGCTGTTCTGCAGTATTCAAAGGAATTCCCTGATATGCAGATGAAAATTATCACCGGGTATTCTCAAACTCTATATGAGCAGTTTCTGGAAGGGCATTTTGATCTGATCTTTTGCGATATTGGATCTTTAAAACCATCCGAAGGAGTTGTTTTCGAGCATCTCATGAATGTCTTTTTCTCTTTCTTCGCATCCTGGAGGCATCCTGTTTTTGCAAAAGAGAGTCACAGCGAGATGGATTTACGACTGTATGATTTTGCTGTTTTTTCTCATAATAACCAGATCGCAGAAGATGCAAAGGACGATCATCAGATCAGCGCCGCCTTCAGAACGAGAATAAAATATATCAGCGGCTCTATGATCAACCTTCTGGAAGTAGTCAGCGCCACAGAATACATTACTTCTCTACCCCAGTTTATTCATACCATTGCCGAACAGTTCGGTTTGAAAGAAATTCATCCAGATATGCGTCGTGCAACCTTTCCCAGCGGAGTCATCTACAGGAAGTCGGCTCTGGAAAAAGATTATATCCGACGATATCTGGAGATTGTCAGAGAGTCAGTTCAACTGGGGATGGAGGGACCGGTTTTGCCAGCCGGTGATAGGACCTGTGGTGGTTATTCATAATCATAGGACAGTTTATTTACAACTGTATTTGTCATTGTACCTGCTATAACTTAAATTCATTATTCAATTTGACAACTATAGGGTCTCTCCTCTCAGAAAATGATGAAAATTTTATTACGGACGGACATGGGTAGATTCACTGGTCTGGGTTCAGATAATGAATGAAGTGGAGTATTTAGGTTTCAGCGACTGGTGTCTACCCGATACGAAGGAATTTCAGAGCGTTGTTCAGTATGGAATTACTGAACTCCCGGCAACTGACCTCGATTATTTTGTGCTTTACAATTATGTATTGCTGATCAGCTAAGGCTGTATCCAGGACAGAATTGGTATGATTAGCAGTCAGTGATTTTCTGCGGCCTTCCTCTTTCTCCTGAAGCCTCGCTTTTTGTGAAATCCCGTCGCAGGGTATTGCTGGAAGACCGTTTTCTTCAAGGACTCCAAGAAAATCCAGAATCGTCGGAACAATATCTATAAAGGAGAAAAGTGTCCATTGATAAATTCCTCCCAGCAGACCCCTACTTTTCTCTATCATTCCATGGGCACCCAAGTATTGCCCGTGATCTGTCGTAAAGATGACCAATGTGTCATCCCGTAGTCCTGCATCTTTCAGGATCTTCATGATACGCCCAATATTTTTATCAATCAGAGAAATGGCCCCCCCCCCAGTAAGCTCTTATGATGATTTCGATATCCTTATCGTCGGTGACTTTGAGGCCTCCGCCGTTAAAGTAAGGCATACGTCCCGTTTTAAGGTAGTTTTCTACTACTTTTGGATAATTCTCGAGGTTCGGATCATCTTCAAGATTCTCATAGCTGCTGGTTTGATCTCCCACATAGGTCGAGGAATGAACTTCTTCCTGTTGAGACTTGAAATGGGTTTCATATCCTTTGTGTTTCAAATAGTCTCCCAGGCAGTACTCACTTACCGGAAGGCTGCTGCTGGTCAGTTGTGATAAACAGTACATTTTTCTTTTTCATATCAGAATAATAGGAGTAATTGGGTAGAGCTGAAATGCCATTCTGTATCATAAAGATGTCAGAAAGTTCCCGATAGTGTATGATTGTCACTATTATGAAATTGAAGAAAGAATCATTTTTTATTGAGTCTCTTCTTGATCAGCTTCTATCCCGGGGAGATGCCCTTGATAGAGTAAAAACACACAATGTATTCATGATGAAAGTTCCCTCCAATTGGAGGATCGAAGAGCGAAAGCTTGGATGTTTTCTTTTTTCCATTGTCGGGGTGGGGCGGGGACAGCTCCAGCTAGACGGAAGGGCGTATGATCTTGGTCCTGGTTCTGTATATTTGATTACTCCGGGGCAAAAGCATTCCATTTATACATCAACTTCGGAGCCCCTAGAAATCAATTCTATCCATTTCAGCCTGAAAGATGTGGAGGTCGGGGCTAATTATGTTTTTAAGATCCTTCATTGGAATGAAGCAGAACAGTTGCTAGATTCTCTTAAGGACTGCTCTTCTGTTAACTTCCCCTCACTGGACAGATTCCATACTTATACGGTTAATAGCTCTGTTATCCGTATCCTGTTGATATTCCGGAATAATCTGCGAAAAAGACAGGATGGAGTGCAGTTTCTGATATCCCGGATCAGTGAACTGGATAATATAGAGGACTTCTCTGTCAAAGAACTGGCAGAGATCTGCGGCTATTCTGAAAAGGCCTTTATTAGGACTTTCAGGAATATATATGGAACGACACCTCATCAATATATGATTAGAATTAAAACCCTCAGAGCTGAATATCTTCTCCTTTATAGTGATTTTTCAATTAAAGAGATTGCCTCATGTCTGGGGTACAAGGATCAGTATATATTCTCCAAGCAGTTTAAAAATCAGAATGGATATTCTCCTAGAATATATAGGGAACGATTTCGATAGAATATCACTCTTGTAATATTGAACATGTTTATTTAAAAATTTGAATTTATTATCGTTTATTACAAGATGTAGTCTTTAAATTGCATTGGAGATAGGTTTTGTTGGTGGTGAGTAGTAAAATAATTCTTGACAACGCAGAAATCGTAAAGGATAATAAATTGAACATGTTTAATTTATGTGAAAGGAGTTTTATATGAAGAAAATACTCGTTGTATCGTTGTTTATTCTTTTGACCCTTGGTTCTGTATGGGCAAATGGACAGCAGGAATCTCAGGTGGAAGGTCCTACAGTGATTACGTATTGGACCTGGTATCCTGGTGAAGCGACAATTCAGGAGGCTATAGATGCTTTTGAAATGCAAAACCCCGATATTAAGGTTGAGCTGACAACTTTTGAATCTCAGGCTTATCAGGAAAGACTTCCTTTGGCATTAGCTTCTGGAGAAGATCTGGATGTTTTCGGTGTACAAACCGGAATTATGGCTCCTCAGGTTAAACCCTATATGGAACCAC
>JAQQAM010000084.1 GCA_028532905.1 Spirochaetales bacterium | reverse complement strand
GCGGGCGGGAATGCAGACAGGGCAGGAGGAGTAGGCGTTGCTGAAGCTCACACCCCGTTTGACCAGACGGTCCAGGTTGGGGGTCCTGATCTTATCATTCCCCAGAGCCGAGATACAGTCAAAGCGGAACTGGTCGCACATGATGTACAGAATATTGGGCTTGTTACTGCTCATTTCTACCACCACTTGATCAGGTCAGTGACCTCATTTCTGAGGTTCACAAAATCCTGACTGGAAACCTTCCGGGGCCGGGGCAGATCGTTTATCAGTTCTGTCTTAACCTTGGTCGGTTTATTGGTCATAACCAGGATTCTGTCACTCAAATAGACCGCCTCTTCAATATTGTGGGTGATGAAAATAATTGTTGTTTTTGTCTTTTCCCACAAGTTAAGAAGTTCATCTTCAAGTTTATACTTGAGGTTCAGATCCAGCTGCCCATAGGGTTCATCCATCAGAAGAACATCCGGTTTTGTGGCAAAGGCTCTGGCAATAACCACACGCTGGAGCATACTGGCCGATAATTCACCGGGATAGTAGCGTCTGTGGTTTTCCAGATTTACCATGGAGATAGCTTCTTCCACACGTTCTGAAATGGTCGCCTGATCGTATCCTTTGATCTTGAGGCCGTAGGCAATATTTTGTTCCACATTCAGCCAGGGGAAAGTGGAGTACTCCTGAAGGATATAGGCCAGATGATGCTTTTTGGGATCCACATCTTCTCCGTCCAGTTTGATGGAGCCGCCGTTGATGTCGATGATCTTGGTCAGGCTGTTCAGGAATGTTGTTTTTCCGCAGCCTGTGGGGCCGACGATTACCAGAAACTCACTCTCTTTAACCGAGAAGGAGATATCATCCAGGACAAGAAGATCTCCATAGCTTTTACTGAGATTCTGAACTGATACTTTCTCTTTTACCATTATTCTGCTCCCTCCCTCAGCTCAACCAGTGCGCTGATCTCTTCTCTCAATTCCAGAAAATCCGGTGATACCAGATTCCGGGGGCGGGGCAGGTCAATTTTGTACTCTTTTTTGATTTTGGCCGGACATTCTGTGAGAATGACAATTCTGTCTGCCAGATAGAGGGCTTCTTCAATGTTGTTTGTAACAAAGATGACAGTCCTTTTTTCTTTTTCCCAGATTTTTTCCACTTCCTCTTCCATCATGTATCGGGTCTGGGCATCCAGATGACCAAAGGGTTCATCCATAAGAATTATCTCAGGATCGTTGCAGTAGGCTCTGGCAATTCCCACTCTCTGCTGCATACCCCCGGAGAGCATGACGGGAAAGTGCTTCTCAAAACTGTTCAAACCGACCAGATCGATATAATACTGGGCTTTTTCTCTTCGCTCTTTTTTGGAGACACCTCTGGCTTTGGGGCCGAATTCCACATTCCCCATGACCGTCAGCCAGGGAAAGAGGGCGGTTGTCTGGTAGACCATCCCCACCCGGGGGTCCATTCCGACAAGAGGTTTGTCTTCAATCACAATCTGACCGTCTGTTATAGATTCCAGACCTGCCAGCATCTTGAGTAAAGTTGTTTTTCCGCATTGTCCGGCACCGAAGAGGACAAGAAATTCATTCTCCTCTATGGCCAGGTTAATATCATCCAGTATCAGAGCTTCTCCCTGATCCACCTGGAAACTTTTGCTTAGATTTTCAAGTTTGATTATTGTTTTATCTGTGGTTACCGGCTTCGTACTGACCATCTGCACAGCCTCCTTTCACTATCTCTTAACAGGGAGGCCAGGATCAGACCGACTCCCCCGATTGAAATCATCCCGATTACATTATTCTCAATTCTTCCGGTTTGCATTCCGGCCAGGATAAGCCAGCCGGCTCCCTCTCTGGCAGTAATCATTTCAGCGGCCAGAACTGCCATCCAGCTGGTGGACAGTGAAGTCTGGAGTCCAGTGAAAATATAGGGGACACAGTAGGGAAGGACGATCTTCCGGAATATCTGATTCTCTCTGGCACCCAGAACTTTTGCCACACCGATGAGTTCCTTACTTACATGCTGGGCTCCGTCCATGGTGTTCATGACCATCTGGGAAAAGCCTCCCATGAAGATAATGAAGTAGATGGTGGGTTCGCCGATACCAATCCACAGAATAGCCAGGGGAATCCAGGCAATTCCGGGTATGGGACGGATAATGCTGAAAATGGGATAAATAATGGCATGAATCATTTTGGAATGACCCATGGCCAGACCTATCAGTATTCCACTGACCGAGGATAGGGCATAGCCGATCAGAACTCTTTTCAAACTGATGGCAATATGCCCCAGCAGGGTGTATTTACCAATAGGCTTGATAAAGGCTTCCAGAAAGGCTCTTAATGAGTACACGGGTGTGGGGAAAATCTTTCCGAAATTGGTATACAGACAGGCCAGCTGCCACATAAACAGAAAAACCAGAATTCCGAAAAAACCATAGGCCCATGTTTCCCGGGTATTTTTCGAAATTTTAAGTGTATTTGTCATTTTCTCCGGCCTCCTTTAACGAATTTTCTTTCCAGAAAACTGAGTCCTTCCATCATGGCTGCTCCAAACAGGCCAATAACCAGAACTCCTACAAAAACAACATCTATCCTGCCCACAAGGCGGGCTGTTTGTATCATGTAGCCCAGTCCTTTCGTAGAGGCGATCAGTTCTGCTGCCACCAGTGAGACCCAGGAACCGTTCAGGGCCACTCTGGCACCTGTGAAAATCATGGGGGCTGCCGAAGGAATGGCTACGGTAAACAAAACCTGTCCATTGGAAGCGCCAAAGGTCCGGGCTACCCATTTATGAACATCTTTGGTCTGTTTGATTCCGCTGTAGGAGTTGATGACTGCCGGTATAAAGGCGGCTATGAAGATAACGGAAACCTTGGACATAATTCCGATACCGAAAAAAGTGATCATTATGGGAACCCAGCCAACCGGCGGAATCGGTTTGATCAGGTCAAAAAGGGGTCTGAAAAACTTGTCGAACTTGTCAAACCAGGCCATGCTGATTCCAAGAGGAACTCCTATGACAATTCCGAAGAAGAAGCCGATTAGTGCCTCTTTCAGGCTCATCCATATATGAACTCCCAGAACATTTCCGTCGGGATTTTTATTTGTCAGTTTATAAAGAAATGTTTCAAACAGTTTGACCGGGTCAGGCAGTTTTCTTGCTGAAATAATCCCGGTGGTTGATACGAGCTGCCATATCAGAATAAAGGTCAATAAAGAGGCTATTGAAATAAATATATATTTTGTTTTCTCTTTCAATTTCTTTTCCTTGAATAAAAAAGGCAGTTAATTAGCTGTACCGATTAACTGCCTTGTGTTTACTGGTTGTCAGTTGTGTCTGTCAGTCAGCCAGAACTTCTTTCCAGAGGTCATCCACAACATTCTTTTTGAACATTTCGGCCTGTTCAGGTTCGATGTTGCCAATATAGGCATAGAAGTCGGCAATGGCGGCTTCGGGTTTTCCGTACTCCATGCTCTTCTGTACTTCGGGGGTGATGAGGATTCTCAGTTCAGCTTCCTGCTTGGCAGCTTCCAGATTTCCTTCTCTTCCGTTTTCTGTGTACCACTTCACCAGCATTTCCGCTTTCAGGTTATGGTCGGCTTCAAGCTCTTCCGCAGCACGGTACACCAGACCCATATAGGTTTTAATAGCTTCCTTTTTATTCTCATAAGCGTTGTTGGAGACAATCAGGTCGCCGGTGGACATAACAAAGTCAGAGAGAGTGGCAATGGGTTTCCATCCGTATTTTTCCTCAACAGTCAGTGACCAGGGAGTGGGTAAGGCAATGATGTGTCCTTCTCCTGTGGCAAAAACCTGTTCTCCTGTCTGGTAATCCATGGGGACTTTATCTACATTGTCAGCACCCACACCGATTCGTTCCAGATATTCAATCAGAAGCTGATGGAGAGATGTTCCGGGTGCGAAAATAACGGTTTTGTCCTTGATTGTTTCGGGATCTCCGTATACTTCGGGATAAGTGGGGTTAAAGCCCTTTACCTTAAGGATATCGCTGTCGGGTCTTACAAAGAGGGTGTCACCTCTTGTTTCTTCATAGTTTCCTACCAGTTTGGCATCGGTATTGATAACACCGAATACATAGGCGGCTCCCTGAAAACCAATATCCCAGAGTTCTGCTGCCAGGGCTTCATTGGCGGTGGAACCGTTTGAATAAACCTGAAGGTCAATATCAAGACCGGCTTCCTCAGCCCATCCCTGGTCTCTTATGTACATGGCTACAACACCGTTGAAATAGGGCTGTACCATTACGCCCAGTTTTGTCATTCCCTCTTTGCTGCTGCTTTCCTGCTGCCCTGCCGCAAAAACGGGAAGGCTCATTGCCAGAACTAAAAGGACCAATAAAAGTTTTTTCATAGTCTTTCTCCTTTTGGTATATCCGAAGGCTGCCAGGTTTTTCTGTCATCCTCCGGTGTATGATTTTATTCATTATCTATCCGTGTTCTGCGAGAAAGATATGTTCTAAGAAGACCTCTTTTTTTCATATTCAGTATATCCTTATTTTTTAATTCAATGGGTTTGTAATTTTCCGGTGGTTCATTGTTCCGTATCCGTTGTTTCAGAAAGGTTCTTTGAATATTTGAGTCTGAAACACAGATTCTTTTTTGCCTCCTGATGGATCAGTGTTAAAATACAGTGCATGAGGAAACCGCAGTGAATCTCAAGGGGAAAGTCAAACTCCATACTATTCTTTCCATTTTTATTTCATTGATCCTTCTCTGTATTATTCCCGGGCTGGGAAAGCTGTCTTTGTCTCTTTTTAAAACCAGAACCATTGAGAGCTTTGCCGACAGCCGCCGGGATACCCTCTTTCAAATCAGCAGCAGTGTGAGTGAATACTGTACAAAAATCGAACTGTTATCCTCATCTTATTCAGAAATCCCCTATATACAGGAGCAGGCATCACTTCTGGCGGATGAAATAGATCAGACGGTTTTTCAGGACAGCATCAGTTCATTAAAATCCCGGATAGATGAGTCCTTTTTCTTTCCGGAAATTGAATATGAACTGCAGATTCTCTGTATGAACGGGTTGGCCTTCTCTTCTAATCCCGAACACATTGATACTCTTATAAGTCTGCCGGAGAAGCTCTGGTTCTATCAGGCCATGAAGGATGAATCTGACTCGATCTGGCAATCCAATATCCTGTTTCGGGATGATGACGAGACTACCAATGTGATTTCTCTGGTTAAATTCCTGAAAACCCGGGAGGGGGAGACCTCCGGAGCGATTCTGATTAATTTGAACGAACGGCAGCTTTACCAGATTTATTCGCGGATTATCGGGTTTCAAAGCACCATCTATCTGGTCGATCAGAATGGGCAGATAGCGTCTCATCCCATAGTGTCCATGGTGGGCAGGTTTTTTTATGATATGGATATCTTCAATTCGTTTTTTAGGGAGAAAGACTGGGCTCAGATACAAAAATCGGAAAAGGAGCACCTCTTTTCCCGATTCTCTTCCGATGACAACCCGTGGATTGTGGTAGAGGAGATCCCTCTGGCTGTTATTACTGATCCATTGCTTGAAATCAGTAAAACCATCAATTTTCTGACAGTTATCCTGTTTCTTCTGTCAGTGATTGTGGCCATCTTCTTTTCCAGAAGGGTCTCTCTGCCCTTTGAGAAACTGGCAGCCACTATGGAGCTGGCTGGGAAAGGGGATCTGGATTTGGAGTTTCAGCAGACAGGATGTCATGAGTCCTTCAAAATGGCAGAGAGTAGTCAGAATTTTGTCGACCGTATTCAGTCATTGATCCAGGAGTTGCAGCGGAGCCAGCAGGAGAAGCAGAACAGCGAACTGGAATTTCTGCAGATGCAGATCAATCCCCATTTTATCTATAATACTCTGTTTTCCATCCGCTGTATGGTGGATATCGGGGTGAGTGACAAGGCAAGTGAAATGCTCAATCGTTTTACAAATATGCTGCAGAAAGTCCTGCGCATCAAATCACCTATGATCACCATAATGGACAACATCGATTATCTGGAGGATTACAGCTACATCCTGGCTCAGCGATTCGGGGCTCTGTCTCTGGATTATGAAATTGAGAGTGGAATCGAAGACTGTCTTATTCTCAAGTTCATCCTTCAGCCCCTGGTGGAAAATAGTGTTTTCCATGGATTTGCAGACGGATTTGATGAAACATCCATAATCAGAATTTCCTTTAAAACCCTGGATGCCGACACCATTGAGATTGCTGTGTGTGATAACGGCTGCGGCATGTCTGAAGATCAGGTGGACCGTATTCTTGACAGGGAGGGGAGTAAGCGGGAAAACCATATTGGCCTGCAGAATGTGTATACCAAACTGCAGCTGTATTATGAAGGCCGCGCCTCATTAAGAATAGATTCAGAACCAGGGAAGGGGACAGCCATTATTATTACTGTTCCTAAAATTCGGGAGGCTCATGAAAATACTGATTGTTGATGATGAAATGATGATCAAGGAGTGGCTGAAATATACCATATCCACACTCCCCTTTGAGGTTTCACTGATTGATACGGCTTCCAATGGACTGGAGGCTCTCGATAAGGTAAAGGATCAGCATTTTGATCTGATTTTCATCGATATTACCATGCCCAAAATGAATGGAATTGATCTTCTCAGAAACCTGAATGAACAGGCTGTCAATTCAATGATGGTTGTCTTGAGCAGCCATGACGAGTTTCAGTTCGCCAAAGAAGCCATCCGGTACAATATTAAAGAATATGTTCTCAAGAATGAATGCTCCAAAGAAAAACTCTCAGAAATTCTTCATTCCTGTTATGAAAAACTTCAGAACAGCCGCTCCGGCAGTCAGTTAACCCAGGAGTTTATGGAGAGGGTCCTTAACAATACAATTGCCTCAAAAGGATTGGACATTGTTAAACTGAACTTTCCCAGGCTCTCAGGAAAGCTCTTTTTTACCGCTGTATCCGAGCTCGAAAAAGAGCTTGTTCATTCTCTTTATGAGGATGATGTGTTCAGGATCAGGTATGAAGGGATGATAGGCAGAGTGGAGACACTCTATTTTCATCTGTTCAGTATTGAGAGTAAGGAGAACAGAAGTCATTTTGATTATGATTATTCGAAGCTGCTTTATGTTCATATCAATCGTAAAATATCCTGCGGCAGGCTCTGCCGGGATCCGGATGATATCCTGAATGAGTGCAGAAATGCATGGATAGGGTACCAGTCCCTGTTTTACAGTACTGAGAGTTTCTGTTTCGGCAAGTTCCAGTTTCATGATCTGGACACCGCAGCTGTAGACTCTTTGTGTGAAACGGCTATATCAGACATCCGGTCTTATGAGAAAGAGAAAACCCTGATAAATCTTTATGATCTAAATGCATATTTTTCAAAGTATACTCCCAGTGATGTGGATTCTGTTGTGAGTGTTTATCTTTCCATCGTCGATACCTTTATTGTCTTTAATAACAGTAATTCAAGGAATATCACGAGGAAACTGGATAACAGCAGACAGCTTTTTAAGAATCTTGAGCGGTTTCATGAGCTTTCAAGCCGGGTTCTGGAATTGATAGAAAGCAATATTGATCTTGTGGACAGAAGCCGGTACTCTCCGGCAGTAGAAAAAGCCCTGGAGTTTATTGAACAGAACTATCAGGACATAACCAATGTGATGGAGATTTCGGATTCGGTGAATCTGAGTCTGGATTATTTTTCCCGTCTTTTTAAGAAAGAGGTGGGAGATACACTCAATTCCTATCTGGTGAATTTCAGAATGGAAAAAGCTTCGGTTATTCTGATTTCCAGTAATCTGTCTGTACAGGAAGTTGCCCAGCGGGTGGGCATTGAGAATGGAAGCTATTTTTCAAAGTGTTTTAAGAAAAAGTTCAATACCCAGCCGATTCAGTTCCGGATTCAGACCAGGCAATCAGATACTTAATCGGGTTACAGCAACAACAGCCCCTGCAAAGAAGACACATCATCCGGAAAAGAACAGCTTTCCAGGTATTCACCTTCGGCGGAAAAATGAATCAGCTGTCTTCCCAGTTCTCCGTTGTCAGGGCCGTGTCCCTGCCAGTTGGCCAGGAGCAGGGAGCCGTCTTCACATTTCCGGAAGCTGGCATAGAAAAAAGGATTTACCTCTTTCGGAACCTCCCTTTTTCCGCCGAATGTGGAAAGCAGTTCTCCCTTATCCGAGAACCGGGCAATGAATCCCCCATAACCGGCAGAAACAAGGATTGTTCCGTCTTCCAGGACAAGGCTCTGCCAGGCATGGAGAAAACCATCGGCAGCAAGGGTTGCTTGGGTGTTCAGGTTTTTATCGCATATTTTGATATGATCATTGGTGGATAACAGATATCTGCCGTCCTGCGTCACACTCATCAGTCTGACATAGTTTCCCGGGCACACTTTCGTATTGATGACCCGGTCGCTGCTGTCCAGAGTGAGTACACAGACTCCTGACTGTTCTTCCAGATCCTGCCCGGTGATCAGTGTAGAACCCTCTGAGGTTCTGAATGCGGAGGTTACCTTGCTCCAAAGGGAACAGTCGTGGAGGATCTCACCTGTTCTTTGGTCAAATATACAGTATCCCCTGTCGTAGCCCATGAGAATACGGTTTTCATCCAGTCTCTGAAGAGCTCTGGCAGTGGGGTAATCGGCAAGGGACCGGGTCCAGAGGATTGTTTCACTGCCGGTGTTTCCCTTCAAAAGGTTCTGTTTTCCTTCGTCAATTCCCAGAAAATCGTAATGTACATTCATTTGTTACCTCTTCCTCATTCAAACTGTGATAAACAGGGGTGTCAGGTTACCGCAGCTCACGGCGATTACGGCCTTCTTTTTAGCGGCAAGAACTTTGATTCCCGATTTACCGTTGCACAGCTGTACTATCCTGGAGCCTCCGGGGTTTCCCAGATCTTTCAGAAGCTCTCCCTTCCCGGCCAGGGAGTATTCCGCATAGTCTTCGCAGTCCAGACAAATCTTTCCGTTCTGATCAACCACTCGGACGGATATCTCCGCGGTATCCTCTGTCAGGCGGTTCACAGAACCCTCCAGAGCCGCCGGCTCTCCCCAGTCATCCCTGTGGTACTGAAAAGTCAGGCTGTCATGCAGATTCTCTTCAGGGACTACGGCTTTCAGCTCATGCTCCCCTGTGTTCAGATTGGCCAGCCAGCGCAGCCCGGCGGCCGGGAAGTTCCGGGAATCCCTTGTTTTTGTACCCAGGCTGATCCCATCAAGGAAGAGTTCCACTGCCGGGCAGTTGGAGTAGACCCGGAATTCTTTCAGCTCTCCATCCTTACCCCAGCGGTCCGTCCATTTGTGACCGAAAATGCGGAGCATGGGCTTTACCGACCAGTAGGACTGAACCACATAGAAGGATTCCTTGGGACTGAGATCCCGCTCCACTACACCCTTCTGGTTGACATAGGGCACCGGGTTTTCCGGTCTCAGGGGGGTGGCAAAGTCCTTGAAAGGCCAGAAGGCTGTACCGGTGAGTTCACTCATGGTTTCCTGTTCCTTCAGGGTCCAGTCAAAGAGGTCGCAGGCATAGTTTTCGGACCAGTTTCCGTCTTTCGACACACGGGCGATGCCTCCGTAAAGGGAGGCGTCACTGCCCCGTTCATCAGTACCGACACCGGTTTTCAGGTTTTCCAGTCCCAGATAGGGATCTTCCGAGAAACGGCCCGCATGGCTGGACGCCCCCCATTCCACATGGAGAAAATGGTCCACTTCCTGTATGTGTTTCAGGGTGGATTCCCTGTATTCCCTGTAATGCCCTCTGTACCAGCCCGCCCAGATGGAAGGGGAGTAGACATCGGGGATATCCTTGCAGAAATCACATCGTCTGATGGAGGTGAGGCGTTCACTGTCCAGACTGTGGGACAGGTCATGGAGTTCTGTCATGTACTTCCGGATCTCTTCCTCTTGGAAGTGATCAAAATCTCCGGGCCAGTCATTTTCATTGCCCAGTCCCCAGAGGATGACAGAAGGGTGGTTGTAGTGCTGGAGAATCATGTTCTTAAGCATCTCTCTACCCATTTTCCGGTAGGACTCGCCCCCCAGACCGCCCCGGCACCAGGGGATTTCCTCCCAGACCAGAATCCCCAGACGGTCGCAGAGTTCCAGGACCCGGCGGGACTGCTGGTAGTGTCCCAGACGTATGAAATTAGCCCCCATGGATTTGATCATTTCCATCTCTTGCCGGATCAGTTCATCCGGCATGGCTGCTGCCAGTCCGGCATGATCCTCATGGCGGTGGGTTCCTTTCAGGAGGAGGCGCTTTCCGTTCAGATAAAAGGGACCGTGTTTTTCAAACTTGAAATGTCGCAGTCCAAAGCTGTCTGAGTAGACCTGGTCATCATTACTTTCCAGTAAGAGATTACATTTATAAAGAGCCGGAGTGTCGGGCGACCAGAGCCGGGGGGTGTCAATTGAAGTCGTATACTCCAGCCGTCCCTTTCGGAACTGTACTGTATCGTTCAGGATGACAGTTCCCTCGGGATCTGTAATCTCCAGGGATGCCTCCATGTCCATACACAGATTCAAATCTGACCGGACTGTCAGTTCCGCAGATTTCAGACTTTCTGCGGTACGGCTCTGTAAAAGGAGAGTCTCCATGTGAATAGGGGGCTCATACACAATGTGAACCGGCCTGTATAAACCGCCGTAGAGGTTAAAGTCCGACAGGTCGGAAGGGATGATTTCAAGATTCCGCTCATTGCTGCAGCGGATAGAGATTCTGAGGGCTTTGTTTTCTGCCGGGATATGGTCTGTAATATCAACCTTCCATTCATCATATCCCCCGGTATGTTCGGCAATTTTCTCTGTACCGGCGTACACATCACAGATCTGTCCGGCTCCTTCGAAATGGAGAAAGGTGCGCCCTTCGGGAAAAGGATTTGGAAGTAAGAGGTCCTTCCTGTACCATCCTGCTCCCTGGTAGTAGGGTACATCCGGATCGACACAGTCATGGCTGTTAAAGCAGTGGGGCAGGGTGACGTCTTCCCATATCAGTGCATCTTCAGGAGTTCCTTTTTCAGCAGGGCGGCATGATTCCCATATCCCTCCCAGGTCTCCCTTGTAGAATTCCCATCCCTCATTCAGGGCGGAGTCTGTTATTCTTTTCATCATTTTATGTCCAGATAAAGTCGGTTTTTCCCAGGGCCCGCAGAGTTGCTTCCAGGTAGTAATAGTCTCCATAGGGGAGCATGGCGGAGGTCCAGTAGCCGCCGTTTTTGGCATGGCTGGCGGCATCTTTCAGCAGCCCTACAGCTTCCGGATCGGATGTGATATCACAGTTGTCCCGGAGTCCTTTGAGCATTTTCATGGCAGCGTTGCGGTAATGCCGGGACTTATCCCCGTCTTCTGATTCCAGAGCCTGGGAAATGCTGAAGATTCCGGAGGTCAGAATGGCCGCTGCCGAGGAATCTCTCACCTGCGGAGCCTCGGGGGGGATTTTGAAATCCCATGGGGGGACATTATCGGCAGGGAGATTCGCAAGGACATAGTCTGCCAGCCGGCAGGCTGTCTCCAGAAACTCTTTTTCACCTGTGTTGATATAGGTCTGGCAGAAACCGTGAACCGCCCAGGCCTGTCCTCTGCTCCAGCAGGAGTCGGGGCTCCATCCCTGGTGGGTATCGCCTCCCAGGGGTTTCCCGGTCACCGGATCAAAATTGAAACAGTGGTAGGTGCTGCCGTCTTCCCTCACAATATACTTCTGCATACTCCGGGCATGCTCTGTTGCAATCTCCGCAAAAGCGGTCTCTCCGCTCTCCCGGGCTGCCCAGTACAGGAGTGAAATATTCTCCATGGAGTCTATTATCATTTTACCGCTGGCAACCTTGTTCCATTGATCATTACCCGGTTTGGGGTTCCAGGCCAGAATGTAGCGGCCGTGCCACTGGAAACGGGACCGCAGGCTGTCGGCGGCTCTCAGGGCTCTGGCACGGGCAAGAGTATCAGCGGTAAGACGGTAATCGGTAACAGAGCTCATTAAAAACAGAAATCCCACATCATGGTGAAGCCATCGGGGGGTCTCCAGCATCTTCTGAAATCCCGGTGTGTGCACACGGGCGGCATCAAGGTATTTTTTATCTCCCGTCCAGTCATAGGACAGCCACAGCTGTCCGGGCCAGAAGGCCTCGGTCCAGTAATGCTCTTTTGTGTAATGCCAGCCGTTCTGCCCCTCTCCCAGTCCGATTTCGGGGCGGCGTTCTCCATGGACAGTTATGGCTCTGTCTGTGACAGATAATATATCTTTGACCATTTGATTCAGGTCATTCCTGTTTATCAGGTCTTCGGTTTTCATTGTCTTCGTTCCTCTTTCGTAACTGTCCTGTTGATGTGTTTTCTTGAGTTTAAGTCGTGATTAAAAAGTGCCCTCCCGCCGCCTTGTAATCGGCAGGAAGGCCAAAGGAGTCTTAATATTTCCGGTCGTAGGCCGCCTGATAGATGGCTGTAACCTCTTTCAGGCCCATTTTGTTCAGTTCATCAAAAGTCTTCTTGAAATCTGAAGGAGAAATGGCTCCCACCATAGCTCTGGCAGTCATTTCGGCTGTGTAGAGTTTGATCTGGCTGAACTTGTCGTCAATGATCATCTGCTCATCTTCGGTGAAGCTCAGGATGGGGAACTCATCCACAATATAGTTGTCCATATAATCAATACGGGCGGCTGTGGCAATGGCATTGGCAAACTGTTTTTCATACTCGATTTCCTGCTGCATACCGATTTTCCACTGCATGCCGTAGGTTACCAGGGACTCATGGAATCCGTTATCAGGATTGTTTGTGATCTTGTCCGTGTATGTGGGGACAGAACCCTTCATTTCATAAGTTTCACCTTCAACACCAAAGTTCATCAACTTGCTTCCTTCTGCACTGAACAGGTAATCCATCATCTTGATTGTGGCAACAGGATCATCATTGGAATAGGATATAGCCCATCCGCCGTCACCGCGGACCTTGCTCATCTGTATTCTGGTAAAGGGTTCCTTTGCGGTACCTACAGGAGGTGCCATATGGCGTAGGTTAAAGCCTTTAATCTCATCGCCAAGGGTGTCGTTCAGGCTGGCTGTGGAGGCAAACCAGTCGTGTATGGTTCCGGCGAGGTTCTTGCCGAACAGGTCGTTTCTGGGGTTGCCGGCGCGGGTCAGTATTTCCTGGTCAATCAGGCCCTCTTTATAGAGTTTGGCAATATAGTTCAGGTAGTCCAGGTACTGAGCTTCTGAAGGTCCGAATACAACCTTTCCGTTTCTGACAATCCAGCCCGGGTCGGAGTCAAAGGCATAGGCCAGAGCCCCCAGGTTGTAGAAGGCGTCATCCCCTCTGCGTCTGAAAACCATGGGAATCTCATCGGCTTCACCATTGCCGTTGGGGTCTTCGTTCTTAAAGGCTACCAGCACATCGTACAGCTCTTCTGTAGTGGTGGGGACATCTTTGCCCACAGCTTCCAGCCAGTCGTAACGGATATACCAGCCTCTGGCCGCATTGAGGGCTGAGAGCATGGGAATATAGTAAATATTGCCGTCTGAGGCAGTAATCGCTTCTTTTACTTTGGGGTCATCCAGAAGAGCGGCTTTCAGGTTGGGTGCGTTTTCTCTGATCAGATCTTCCAGGGGGAGGAAGGCGCCCTCAATTCCGAATTTATTGACAGAAGAAAATCCGCTTTTTCCTTCATAGTAGGCCATGACGTCAGGCAGGTCACCGGAAGTCATGACCAGGTTAAACTGTTCATCTTTGACTTCTGTACTGATCAGGCTCCAGTTCAGTTTAACGCCGGTTGCTTCTTCAACGGCTTTCCAGTTGGCCAGGGAGGCTGTATCCACCTGAAGTTCTGCTGCCTTGGCAGCCCAGACATCCAGAGTCACTGATCCGTCTTCTGATGACGCACTTTCCTGTCCGCCTGCAGCACTTAAAAATCCGGTAACGGCAATCATCAACAGGGGGATAAGTAGTCTTTTTTTCATAATAATCTCCTTTTCCGGGGGCAGCCCCCGGTGTCTATAACAATTCCGAACAATTCGGAATATTTCCAAAAATAAGATTCCCTTCAGCCTTTCACTGAACCCAGGGTGGCACCCTTTACAAAGTATTTCTGTATAAAGGGATAGATCACAGCAATGGGGAGTGTGGCCAGTACAATGGCACCGTACTTGATCACTTCCGCATTGGTGTTGCTTCTGTTCAGGCTGGCATCGATTTCCTCTCCCATTTGGGCCAGAACAATAAGCTCTCTCAGGACAACCTGCAGGGGGTGTTTGGATCCGTCCCTCAGGAAGATCATGGCCCAGAAATAGCCGTTCCACCGGTTGATGCCGTAATAGAGGCCGATGGTGGCCAGAGCCGCTCCGGACAGGGGAAGAACGATTTTCAGCAGTATGGTAAACTCGCTGGCTCCGTCCAGACGGGCGGCTTCAAACATCTGTTCCGGCATCTGCTGAAAAAAGGATCTGAGCAGGATGATGTAGTAGGGGAAGGCGCCGAATACAATCAGAATCGCCAACCTTGTATCCAGCAGCTTCAGTCCTCTTACCACCAGGTAAAGGGGAATCATCATGCCTGTGGCAGAGATAAACATGGTCAGGGCTACAAAAATATTGATGAAGCGGTAGCCGTTGAATCCGGAACGGGACATGGGATAGGCCGCCAGCACGGTGAGGGCCAGATTCACCATGGTTCCCGCAATTGTGTAGAATATGGTGTTGGCGTATCCCCGCCAGATCCGTTCGTTATTAAAAAGAACCCTGTACCCTTCGAAACTCAAAGGTCCCTTGGGGAAGAATGTCACCTGGTTTCTGATAACCGAATCAGGATCTGAAACGGAAGCCGAAAGGGTGATGAGAAAGGGGTAAAGCATTATGATGCAGACAGTTATTATTAGTATGAGTATCAATGCTGTCCATAAATGATCCAGCTTGAGTACTGATTTTGTATTTCTACCAGAGGGACGAGTCACTTTTCATTCTCCTTGCAAGGGCATTGGATCCGAGCACCAGAACCAGGGCTACAAATGTTTCAAAAAGACCTACGGCAGTGGCATAGCTGTAGTCCGCATTGACCAGTCCTCTTCTGTAAACAAGAGTACTGATAACCTCCGATGTATCCAGAATCACATCATTCTGAAGCAGGAGAACCTGCTCAAAGCTGATGCTGATGATTTTTCCTACTTTGATAATGAACATGATGACAATAGTGGGAATGATCGACGGCAGGGTCACATGTCTGAGCTGCTGCGGTCTGCTGGCTCCGTCACAATGGGCGGCTTCGTATAGGGTCGGGTCAATTCCGGCAAGGGCAGCCAGATAGATGATGGCGGCAAAACCGGATTCCTTGATAATTCTGATGATGGTGAAAATACCCCAGAAGTATTTTGATTCCTGCATAAAGTAGATGCTCTCCAGTCCCATTTTCACACGGAAGGCATTTATAACCCCTGTACTGGGTGAAAGCATGTTCAATGCGATTCCCGCCACCACGACATAGGACACAAAGTGGGGCAGCAGGGTAACTGTCTGTGTCACTTTTTTGAAGGTCTTCTGTCTCAGGCCGTTCAGAAGAAGGGCCAGGATGATGGGTGCGGGAAAACCGAATACCAGGTCATAAAGACCGATCATTAATGTGTTTCTCAGCACTCTCCAGAAGTAGATGGAAGTGAAGAACTGTCTGAAATATTCCAGTCCGACCCAGGGGCTGCCGGATATTCCCTTGAAGGGGCTGTATCTCTGCAAGGCAATGACAACGCCCCCCATGGGAAGGTATTTAAAAAGAATAAAGTAGACCAGTACGGGAATCAGCATGATCCACAGTTCACGGTGATTCACCAGACTTTTGTTTTTTATTTTTTGTTTCGCCATAAAGACAGAATATCACATTGTGATGATTTGTCAACCTTTTGTATGAATAATTGTGTGGTACAATTAAGAGAGGGGTTTATGCCAACAGGATCTCCGTATCACAAGGCTGGTGAGGGATGTGCGGCAGATCTTTTCAGAACTGCTGGTTTCTATAAGTTCTTTCAGAAGTTTCAGAGAGCTTTTTATCAGTTCGATTCTATTTACTTTAACCGTCGTCAGGGGGGGGGCTGCCATTTCTGACATAAACAGATCGTCAAAGCCGCAGACTGATACTTCTTCGGGGATTCTGATCTCTTTCTGGTGAAGCAGATCATAAACTCTGAGGGCACAGATATCGTTGTAGCAGATAAGGGCTGTATTTCCCGATTGAATCAGTTCTTTCAGAGATTCCGCATCTCCGGCCGATCCCGGTGTGAAGGTGAACTCCCGTACTTCCGCTTCGGTGGAACGGCAGCTCTCTTTCAGGTTCTGTCTGATCACTTCCAGACGGTTCTGATATACTGTGGTCATCTCGAATTCATTGGAAAAGGCATAGACGAATTTATCATGACCCAGGCTGGCAATATAGGCGCATAACTGCTCTATACCGCTGTTATCCATCACTACAGAGCCGATTCGACCGGAATGGGACTCGTTTATCTGTCTGTTGATGACTACCGAGGGAATATCATTTTCCTCCAGAAACTGAAGGTAGCATTCAGGTAATGACCCCTGAATCAGGACACCCTTTGCGGAGCTGAGAACGGACCTGGTCTCTTCAGAAACGGTTGTGTCGGTCTTGTCATATACAATAAGGCAGGGTTCTGTCCCTTCTTCCTTCATTTCATGAAGGTAATTCAAATAGAGTTCTTTACCGTGATAGCCGACTGCTGTGCTCTCTCCTTCCAGATAGGACGACCGGGCTCTGTCCACAAGCATGGGAATGTCCGGGCCTGTTGTCAGGCTTTTTTTTCCTGTTATTACCGATCCGGACCCCTGCCGGGAGGCTATGATTCCCAGCCCCGCCAGGTGGGATGTCGCCTTATTGGCCGTCTGGGGGCTGACGCCGTACATTTCGGCCAGGGCTCTGACAGTGGGAATAATATCTCCTTCCTGCCATGTGCCTTTATTGATTTCGTCCATAATCTGGTTTGCTATCTGAATGTATTTCTTGCTGCTGACTCTCTTATCCATATTCATATGATGGGTGGAAATTTGAATTGTGTCAACAATTATGCAGTACAATTAGTTTTGTTTCAGTACAATTTCTGCCCTGACAGAGATATTTTCTGTAATGACCGGGTTCCCCGGTTGTCTGGTCTATCCGTTTTCTTTGAACAGCCTGTGGAACACTTCTGCCAGATTCTCAAAGGTGTAGGGTTTCTGAACAAAGACCTTTACCCCCATGGCCATCAGGTCGTTGACCCGTTCATCCTGTCTGAAGCCCGATGTGAGAACCACTTTCAGGGAGGGGTCTATGGCTTTCATCTCAATAAAGCACTCCTTTCCGGACATTTCGGGCATGGCCATGTCCAGTAGAACCGCATCAATCTCATTGTGGTGCTCTTTGAACTGATCCAGGCCTTCTATACCGTTGTGCGCCATCAGTACACGGTAGCCGTTTGTGGTGAGAATCTCCTGTGCCGTTTGACGCATCGCCTTCTCATCGTCCACTACCAGGATAAGTCCTTCTCCCCGGGGAATCACCTTGGGGGAGCGCTTTTTCATCTCTTCAATTTCATCCTGGCTCAGGGCCGGAAGGAAAATCTTCATATTCGTTCCCACATCCGGTTCTGTGTATACATCGATGAAACCGTCATGCTGTTTGATGATGTTGTAGACCATTGAGAGTCCCAGTCCCGAGCCTTCCCCCTTCTTTTTTGTTGTGAAGAAGGGATTGAAAATTTTGGCGACAGTGGTCATATCCATTCCAACGCCTGTGTCTTTAACGGATAAAACATAGTAGTCCCCCAGCCGGGCTTCCGGATGAATCTGACAGAAATAATCATCAGTTGTCAGGGGATCAATGGATACGGTCAAGAGACCTCCCCAGGATTCGCCCTTGCTCCGCATCAGGGTCATGGCATGTTCTGCATTGATACAGAAGTTCAGCAGGGACTGTTCGATCTGTGAACCATCGGCTCTGATCAGGGCAGGTCTGTTCAGGTAAACCGGATTCAACTGGATAGACTTGTCAAAGGAGTTTTGGCAAATCTTCATCACATTTTTGATTATTGTGTTCAGATCTAGCTGGGTCAGGGTCATTTCCTGTTTGCGGGAGAGAGAGAGGAGCTGCTGCACCATGTTGGCTGCTCTCAAACTGCAGTCCTTCATGATCTCCACATAGCTGTCCAGAGTTTCCTTTTCAATACAGTCATCACTTTCCAGCCTGTTTTCAATGAGCGAGAGGGTTCCGATAATGCCTCCCAGCATATTATTGAAGTCATGGGCCAGTCCGCCGGCCAGGGTGCCGACCGTTTCCATCTTCTGAGCCCTCCTGAGCTGATCTCCGGCCTTGTTTATGGATCTGATCATATTGCCCAGTATGATCCCAAGTTCCATGGTTTCCATGGTTCCGCTCACAGGGATCTCACCGTCCGTGGATTCTCCTTTTTCTATCTCCCGGGCAGCCATCATCAGCTTCTGCAGAGGTCTAGTCAGGTTCTGGGACAGGATAAGGGAGAGGATGACAGCAGCTGCTATAAAAACTACCGAGAACAGAATAATCCGCCGCGTCAGTTCTCTGGCGGGGTTTAGAATCTCATCTATATAGACCGAGGATACAATATACCAGTCCAGAGGCTCAAAATACCTGATATAGGCGAGTTTCCAGAATCTGTACTCATCGGGATACTGGGGTTTGTTCCAAATGTATTCAAAGGGAATCTCCGGAGTCCGGGAGGCGGCAATCTGTTCCTCCATAAGAGGTTTGCCTGTTGCCGGATTGATTCTGCCGCTTCCATCGGTACCTTCCAGAGAAGGGTGAATCAGAAATTGCTTCTCTCCATTGAATATGAACATATACCCGTTATCCAGGTAGTCCACTTTTGAGAAGGTTGTTTTCAATTCCGCCAGAACGGCATTGATCCTCTTCTGTACATCCTTTTCAATATCATCTATGTAGACTCCTGTACCGATAATCCAGTTCCACTCTTCAAAAAGGATGCCGTATGACAACTTGGGCTGTTCCTCTGTCAGCCCGTCAGGCGTCGGTTTCGGCCACAGGTAATCCACATATCCCTCTCCCTGTTTCAGACAGACATCTACAAAGGCGACAAAAAGGTTCTTATCCATTCCCATAGCCTTGTTAAAGTCGGGGCTGTCCAGAATGGTTCCGTCCAGTTCGGGGAAGGTGGGGTGCATGATCATCCGGGGGAAGGGGCGCCCGGTATCATTGATCCAGAAGTATCCCACATCTTTGTCATATCTCATATCTTTGATGTGCCGTATGGCCTGTTTCTGTGCCGCCTCTTCGCTGAGCCGTCCCTCTGTAAAGTCGTTATATGAATCCTGAACAATGGTCAGGGCAATGGTGTTCAGGTTTTTCAGTTCGGATTTTCTTCGTTCCAGTGAGGAATCCCTGTGGAACAGAATACTTTCATACTGATTTTCTACATTGAGGAACACTGTGTTGATCTGATTGAAGGCATTATCTTTCTGGGCTTCATACAGAACATTCTCTGTTGTTTTCTGAACCAGAAACATATTGGAGATGTTCGTCAGCAGGACAATACCCAGAATACCTGTGAGAATCCTTACTTTCAGTGACTTTAACATGCCCCGGCACCTTCTTCAGTCCGACTGAAAACATCTTCAATTACATATAATATTAGCCCATTTTTTCCTGTAATTCCATTTTTCCCACTGCCTGAAACGTCTGTCCCCGGGCCTGTGCCCGGATGATGGCAGGAATGATGGCAGGGACGGAAATGAAAGAAGCAGACCCCGTACAGCCATCTTGAATCTTTATAATCTTGTACTTTTGACTCTATTCCCTGTATCTTATAAACAATGGAACCCAAGAGCACCGCTATCTACGAATACCTTGAACAGATGATTGTCAAAGGAGATCTGACCACCGGAGACAAACTCCCTTCCGAGTCGGAGCTCTGTTCCCGATTTGATGTTTCCAGGGGACCGGTCCGGGCAGCGCTGGATAAACTGACGGCTATCGGACTGGTGTATAAGAAGAAGGGCGGCGGTTCCTATGTGGCCGAACAGGGAATGGATAGTTTCCGGAATGTGATGCTTCCGGCCCTCAAGGTCAATAGTGTCGATTTCAATGAAATCATGGAAGTCCGTACGGCTCTGGATAAGCTCTGTGTCGAGATGTGTCTGAACAATCATGAACAGAACGACTACCACCAGCTGGATGAAGCCATGAAAGCCATGGTGAAAGAGGTGAAAAACCGTAAAGCTTTTTTTGAAATGGACCGGGCCTTTCATACAGCCATCTCCAAGCTGACAGGGAATGACCTGCTTCACAACCTCAATCTGCTGATCTGGGATATGCTGCAGAGCAATGCCCGAAAAGAGTACGCCGGTCATGATCTGGAAGAGCTGGTCACCGAGCATAAACGGATCTATAAGAGCATCAAGGAAAATGATGTTGAACTGGCTGTCCTGTATTCTGTCAGACATCTGAAGAAGATTGTTTTCCGCAGACAGACCGGTCCGGAAGAGGGTGCCGAGACCGATAAAAAACGCTGGAATCCCTGGCTTTTCAATACTCTCTGATCTCACATTTTTACCCTGTCACGTTAAGACTCTCTTACCTCCTTTTTCTCTTTGACAGACTCTGAATCTGTCCTGATTCTGCACTGACCCTTCCTCCTGTTTTTTCTGATTTTCACGATTTTAAAAAAAAATGAACTTTTCCTTTGTCAGATCCAGAAACCCATGTTAATATTTGAACCTGTAGTACAGGTTTGAGTGTTTTATTGAATAAAATGGGTTTTTAATCAATTTATTTAAGTGAATATCTAAATCTGTAATACAGAATAAAAAGTTTTGGAGGACTTAAAATGGGTTTAATGATGATTTTATTGCTTGTTGCTTCAATCGTTCTGATCGTAGTTGCTACATCAGTATTTAAACTGCATCCCTTTATTGCACTGCTTTTTGCAGCACTGTTTGTGGGACTGGGGGCGGCCGCGTTCGGCCAGTTTGATGTCATGGCGGTGGAGACGACCATTCGCAGCGGATTTGGCGGAATCCTGGCGTATATCGGTATTGTTATTGTTCTGGGTACCATCATTGGTGTTTTTCTTGAAAAATCCGGTGCGGCTATCAAAATGGCAGATACCATTTTGAAGATGGTGGGTCCCAAGAGACCCGGACTGGCCATGAGCATTATCGGATGGTTTGTTTCCATCCCTGTATTCTGTGATTCGGGTTATGTCATTCTTTCTGCCTTAAGAAAGTCTGTAACCAGGAAAGCCAAAGTTTCGGCAACCATGATGAGTGTTGCTCTGGCAACCGGTCTGTATGCTTCCCATACGCTGGTTCCCCCCACACCCGGCCCCATTGCGGCTGCCGGTAACCTGGGACTGGAAGACAGCCTCGGTCTGGTTATCCTTGTGGGTATTGTTGTTTCCATCTTCACCATGCTGGCCGGTTTTGCCTGGGCTAAGTTCATGGGAACCAAAGTAAAAATTCAGGAAGACCTGGATAATGAAGCGGCATTTGCTCAGGGTCTTGATGCCGAAGAAGAGCTGATCGAAGAAAAATATGGAAAACTTCCTTCCACATTTATGGCTTTTGCTCCTATCCTGATTCCCATTGTACTGATTGCTCTGGGAACCGTTGCCTCCTTTCCCGGAGATCTGATGGGTACCGGTTTTATAGCCAATCTGTTCAAGTTTTTCGGTAAGCCCGTTATGGCTCTCCTTGTGGGATTTGTCATCTCTCTGGGACTGGCTCCCAAGCTGGATGAAGAAGTTCTGATGAAATGGATCGGCGAAGGAATCAAGATTGCCGGGCCCATCATCCTGATCACCGGTGCCGGCGGCGCTTTCGGAGCCATCATCAAGGCGACTCCTGTGGCAGCCTACCTGGGTGAAACCATGAGCGGATGGAGCATTGGTATCCTTGTTCCCTTCTTTATAGCAGCAGCCCTTAAAACAGCACAGGGATCTTCAACTACGGCCCTTGTTACAACATCAGCCCTTATGGCTCCTCTCCTGGCTTCCCTGGGACTGGATTCCACAATGGGTGCGGTACTGACTGTTATGAGTATCGGTGCTGGTGCCATGACTGTATCTCACGCTAACGACTCCTACTTCTGGGTTGTTGCCGAGTTTACTGGAATGGATGTTAAGACGGCTTACAAGTCACAGACTCTGGCCACCCTTATACAGGGAATCACAGGTATTGTGGTTGTCTTTGTTCTCTCCCTCATTCTTTTATAGATTGAGATAATTTACTCCCTCGTGAGCTCCTGACTGATTGCAGCAGGGGCTCCTTTTATTTATAAAAGAATTGAAATCATTACTCATCCTGTTCACGAATCTGTGCTAACATGATAAACCGTAGTTCAGCACTGTACTATCATTCATATCATCGGGAGTGTTTATGGGCCTGTTAATGATAATCCTGTTTGTCCTGTCCATTGTTCTGATCGTCGTGGCCACATCGGTCTATAATATTCACCCTTTTATAGCTTTGATCTTTGCCTCTCTCCTTGTGGGACTGGGAGCCTCTGCCCTGGGACAGTTTAATGTGATGGAGGTCGAATCTGTCATCAGGGAGGGATTCGGGGGCATCCTGGCGTATATCGGAATTGTTATTGTTCTGGGAACCATTATCGGTGTCTTTCTGGAAAAATCGGGGGCTGCTCTCAGAATTGCGGATACCCTGATCAAAGCCGCCGGGCCCAAACGGCCGGAAGTGGCCATGAGCATTATCGGCTGGTTTGTGTCCATTCCCGTTTTCTGTGACTCAGGCTATATCATTCTCTCTTCACTGAGAAAATCGGTAACAAAAAAGACCCATGTATCGGCCGTTATGATGGTTGTTGCCCTGTCCACCGGGCTGTACGCCTCCCATAATCTGGTTCCCCCCACACCAGGTCCGATTGCCGCTGCGGCCAACCTGGGGCTTGAAAACAGTCTGGGTCTTGTGATTCTGATCGGACTGGTTGTCTCTGTATTTCCCATGACCGCCGGCATCCTCTGGGCCAGGTACATCGGTAAGAAGGTACAGATTCCCGAAGATATTGAGAATGAAGAGGCCATGCTCCTGGACCTGGAGACTGAAGAGGGTTCTATCAGCAGTAAATACGGCGAGCTGCCCCCCCCCTTCTGGTCCTTCTCTCCCATTCTGGTTCCAATCTTTCTGATGGGAATGGGCACAATAGCCGCACTTGCCGCCGGAACAGGGGAGGGTTCTATCCTCCTGAACCTGATGATGTTTCTGGGTAAACCTCTTATCGCCATTCTTATAGGCTTCCTGTTCGCCCTGAAACTGGCCCCCAGGCTGGATGAAGAGGTTCTGATGCTGTGGATCGGACAGGGGGTGAAAATCGCAGGCCCTTTTATCCTGATTACAGGAGCGGGGGGAGCCTTCGGTGCCATAATCAAGGCTACTTCCATTTCCACCATACTGGGAACGGCCATGAGCGGATGGAGCCTGGGTATTCTGGTTCCCTTCTTTATTGCAGCCGCTCTCAAAACGGCTCAGGGTTCTTCCACAACAGCTCTGGTAACAACCTCGGCCATAGTCGCCCCTCTGCTCGCCTCATTCGGCCTGGACAGCCAGATGGGAGCCATCCTGACTGTTATGAGCATCGGTGCGGGAGCCATGGTGGTGACCCATGCCAATGATTCTTATTTCTGGGTAGTGACACAATTTGCCGGTATGGATGTTAAAACATCATATAAGACACTGACCATGGCCACTCTGATTCAGGGGCTGGCTACGATTTTTGCTGTGGTGGTTTTAGCATTAATACTGTTGTAGGGGTGGTCCCGTTAGCTGTAAGGAGGTGGGATAAATGAAAACACTGATCGTGTATGTTTCGGGAAAAGGGTTTATCAAGGAGGCGGCGGAACGGGTTCAGAAAGCCCTGGGAAGCCATGCGGCCCTTCTGGATCTGAAGTCCAAAAGCAAAGCCGATTTGAAGGACTACGACGCTGTTATTCTCTGCGGTGCATTCCGGGCCGGCATGCAGCCCCGGAAAATCAAAGCCTATGCCAGAAAAAATGAAAAAGCTCTATTAACCAAAAAGCTGGCTTTTGTTCTGGGCGGTCTGGACACGGAAGAGTATCGGCTGCCCTTTGAGAAAAACTTCAAAGAAGAACTCCGGTCACATGCTGTTGCGGCAGTGCATGCCGGGGGGCGTTATATTCCCGATGACTACAGCGGATTTATCCGGAACATGATGGAGAAAATCAACAAAAGCAGCGGAGCGGTTCACAGGGAAAAATGGGAAAACCTGGATACTGTTATTAAGGCATTTTCCTGATTCCCCTTTAAGCAGAATTTCAGGCTTCTGGCGGGGGAACCAGTTCCGGCTGGTGAACCAGACTGATAAAATCGGTTTCTCCTCTTATCAGCTTCAGCAGTTCGGCAGCCCCGTCTCTGTATATCCCACCTATTCCGATATCGATGGTAGCCGGTTTTCTGTCCAGTACCAGAAGTTCCGTACTGTTGTCATAGCCGATTAAGGGGAACAGATCCTGAATAAAGTAGCTCTTTCTGTATAAACGGGTCACAGTCTTCACCAGATGCATGTCGTTTACGAAGGCAATGGAATCGATTTTCCCTTTATCCATCAAGTTCATGATCTCATTCTTAATGATATCCGGATCAGCAGAGTTGATGACCAGGGCATCAGGATAAACGGAATGAAAGCCTTCCCGTCTCAGGTGATGGGTAAAAGGGTCTTCTTCATCCATAACGTAGACAGGAGTACGGCAGCACAGGTCTTTCAGATATTCTCCCTGTATTCTTCCTCCCGCCCGGTTGTCTGTGGCCGAATGATTGTATGTCTCCAGCTGCATGGACCGGTGACAGATTACATAGGGAATATCCCATCCGGCGATATGAGCCGATTCTTCGTCTGTTACATAATCAAAAATAATGACACCGTCACAGTGTTCCTTGATGAGCGCCTCGGACAGTGTGAAAACTGAGTTGATCTGTTTGATCTCAAAAAGCCAGGTCTGTTTTTCAAAAAATGCGGTCAGTGAGAGGAGGGCTTCCGAGAAGATCCAGTAGTTTCTTTTCACATTGGTCCAGTAGTCGCCGCCCCCTCTTTTGATATGGAGCAGAAGGATGGTATTGGTTCCTTTACGCCGCAGGGCACTGGCATTTCTGTCGGGTTTATAGCCCATGGAGGCGGCCGCTTCCATAATTTTCTGTCTGGTGGCGGGTGCCACTTTATCGGGATTACTGAAGGCCCGGGACACTGTGGCCTGTGAGACTCCTACAACTTTTGCGATCAGGTAACTGTCTACTTTCATATGATTATTCTTATTGTATTCGTATTCATACTAAGGGTTTTTTTTGTAAAAGTAAATTATCCGAAAGAGAAAATGAACGGGTCGATAGGGACAGATGAGGGAGGGAGCCGAAATCTCCAGCTCCCTCAGAAAGAAATTTAATGAAAAAACTATATTGATGCCAGAGCTTTGGCTTTCACTTTAATGGCATCTACACTGATACCGTATTTCTCCATCAGCAGATTGTAGGGCCCAGATTCGGTAAAGGTATCCTCAATTCCCACATAATCCATGGGAACGGGACACTCCCTGGTGACAGCCTCGCTGATGGCGCTTCCCAGACCTCCCATAACAGAATGTTCTTCCACACTGAGGAGACATCCTGTTTTTTTGATCGATTTGATCACTGCCTCTCTGTCCAGGGGTTTCACAGTGGCCATATTAATGACATCTGCTGTGATCCCCTCTTTTTTCAGATCTTTTGCTGCTTCCACGGCTAGAGGAACTGTCACACCGCAGGCGGCGATGGTCACATCCACTCCTTCCATCAGCAGATCGGCCTTTCCTATTTTCAGAGGACCTTTCCCCTCTACATCGGGGCTGGGATTCCGGCACAGACGGATATAGACAGGTCCGTCAATTTTCAGAGCTTCTTCAACGGCTTCCTCCACCTGGGAGGAGTCTGCAGGGACTATGACTGTCATATTGGGAATGGCCCGCATGATGGCAATATCTGTCAGAGCCTGATGGCTGGCTCCGTCAAAAGAGTCAGACAGCCCGGCATATCCTCCGGCAATAATCACCGGCAGATTGTTATAGCAGATGACGTTCCGGATCTGATCAGTGGATTTGAGGGCCAGGAAGATGGCAAAGGCGCTGATCACCGGTCTGTAGCCGCAGGTGGCAATTCCCGCAGCAGTTCCGGCCATATTGGCTTCGGCCACACCCATATTATAGAAACGCTCGGGAAACTCCTTCCCGAAGAGCCCTGTTTTGGTACTTCCCGACACATCGGCGTCCAGGACCACCAGCTTGTCATTGGTCTTTCCTATTCTTACAAGAGCCTCTCCGAAGGCTTCTCTCATTGCTTTACTCATTCTTACTCTCCCTTGATTGTCAGGGCAGCTTCCAGTTCGGGAAGCGCCATTGCGAGGTGTTCATCCTGTACGGGGGCACCGTGCCAGGTATGGGTGTTTTCCATAAAGGAGACACCCTTTCCTTTGGTTGTGTCATAAATAATGACGCAGGGGCCTTCCGTCTGTTCATCCAGCCAGGAAAAGGAATTCCGGATCTCATTTACGTCATGACCGTTATAGGACTGTCCGCCAACATTCCAGTTGAAGGCTTTGAACTTGTCAGCCAGAGGTTCAAGAGGCATAATCTCTTCACAGCTTCCGTCCAGCTGTACCTTGTTGTAGTCAACAATCAGACAGAGTTTTGAGGGGGCAAATTTACCGGCGGCCATAATGGCTTCCCAGCTCTGCCCTTCCTGAAGGCAGCCTTCTCCCACAATCACATAGGTCCACCAGGGATTGGCGGCTTTTTCCGACATCAGGCTCATTCCCAGGGCAACAGAGAGGCCGTGTCCCAGGGCACCGGTGGACATATCCACACCGGGAGTCTTCTGCATACAGGGGTGTCCCTGCAGAGGACTGTTGATCTCTCTGAGGAGAGACATGTCCTGCCCGTCCTTGAAAAATCCCTTTTCCTGAAGGACCCGGTAGAGGATAGGGGCCGCATGTCCCTTACTCAATACCAGTCTGTCCCGCTCTTCCCATCCGGGATTGTCGGGGTCCACATTCATTCTGTCGAAGTAGAGGGTTGTCAGGATATCTGCTACAGAGGCTGAACCTCCCCAGTGTCCAGACCCTTTGTCATGCAGTGTATTGATAATATCAATCCGAAACTGCTGAGCCAGATTCTGCAGTTCTTCTGCTGTCATTTTACTCATTTTTTCACCTTCTCCTAGTCATTGAATTTCATAAGAATCTTCATTACATCCAGAGGATTCTCATCAATAAATCTGTATGCTTTTTCAAAATCTGTGACGGGGTAGGATGTGGTGACCATTTTGTCTACAACCACTCTTCCCTCACTCATCAGTCTGATGGCTTTTTCATAGTCCCTGCGGACATACATCATCACTCCGATGATGTCGATGGACTGTCTCTGGATCATGGGCAGCTCAATTTCGACGGGCTTCTTGAAGTTTCCTACAACAACAATTTTTGATGCGGGGCGGGCTGCATTGATGGCTGACAGAATACTGGGGGTGACGGCTGCACAGTCGATGATAATATCCGCACCCCTTTTCCCGAACTGATCGGCGATAGCAGTTCTCAGATCCGTGTCTTTTGTGTTCCGGGTGTGGGGAATACCGCACTCTTCAGCCAGTTTCAGCTTCTTGTCGTTGATATCGGTAATAAGAACCTCGGCTCCGTCAGCATCGGCTACCTGAGCGACCAGGTTTCCGATGGGGCCGGCCCCCAGAACAACAATATTCTGACCCATAACATCCCCGCATCTTCGGATGGCGCCGACAGCTACGGATACAGGTTCAACAAAGGCTCCTGTTTCATAGTCCATGGAATCGGACAGTTTAACTACAACCGATTCGGGCATGGCAATATAGTCCTGGGCCATTCCGTCCGTATGAACGCCGTAGACAGCAATATTTTCGCAGACATTCTCGTTTCCCGACAGGCAGGGCTGACATTCTCCACAGAAGATCTGGGGCTGAATGGTCACCTTGTCACCCGCCTTGAATTGAGTGACAGCAGCCCCGGTCTTTTCAATAATTCCGGCTCCTTCATGCCCCTGTACAACAGGGAACGACATATACTTGTGAAGACCATGGTAGATCTGGATATCGGAACCGCATATTCCAATGGTTTTCATTTTGATCAGGACTTCATGATCTTTGATTTCAGGAACCGGAATGTCCAGATTTTCGATTTTATAGGCTTCCGGCATTTTAACCTGCAGCATAATTTACCTCTTATCTCTTGTATTCAGACCGATCAGCCGTACACCATATTGGGCAGGAACAGAACAATCTGCGGTGTGAATGTGATGATCAGCAGGACAATCCCGATGACCAGAATATAGGGCAGTACAGCTTTCGAAAGTTTCTCGATGGAGACCTTGGAAACGCTGGACAGAACAAACAGAACCAGACCCAGAGGGGGTGTCATCAGACCGATCATCAGGTTGAGGATCATGATGATTCCGAAGTGTACAGGATCGACTCCCAGAGACACGACGATGGGCAGGAGGATGGGGACCAGAATCATCTGGGCCGGAGTGGTTTCCATAAAACAGCCCACAATCAGCAGCAGTATATTGATCAGGATCAGGGCCATCCATTTGCTGGTGACAAATCCCAGAAAGGCGGTAGTAAAACTCTGGGGAAACTGGGATATGGTTAGTACCCAGGCAAAGAGGGTGGCTGAGGCAATGATAAAGAGGATTCCAATGGTGGTATTCAGAGTCTCTTTCAGGAAATGGGGGAGGTCTTTTACTGTAATGGATTTGTAGGCAAAACCCAGAATCAGAGCATAGAATACGGCAATGATAGCCGCTTCGGTTGGAGTGAAGATCCCACCGATGATTCCACCCATAATGATGACAGGGGTCATCAGAGGGAAAAAGGACTCTTTGAAAGACCGGGCTATGGTTTTGAATGAAGCCCGTTCCAGCTTCTGGTAATCCGTCTTTCTTTTACACTGAAAGTAGATGAGGCAGGACATTCCAAGAGCCATCAGAAGTCCGGGGACGATTCCGGCCACAAAAAGACGTCCGATAGAGACTCCCGATGCGACTCCGAAGACAACAGCTGGGATACTTGGGGGAATGATGGGGCCTATAATGGATGATCCGCCTGTAACAGCCAGACTGAAGTCTTCCTCGTAACCGGCTTCCTTCATGGCCTGCAGTTCAATGGCTCCCAGTCCCCCGACGTCAGCAGCGGCGGAACCGGACATCCCGGAGAATATAATACTGGCCAGAACGTTGGCATGTCCCAGACCGCCAGTGAAATGACCTACCAGATGTTCGGCAAAGGCGAAAATCCTTTTGGTTATCCCGGCAGAGTTCATAATGCTTCCGGCCAGCACAAAAAAGGCTATCGCCAGAAGGGGGAAGGAGTCGGGACCGGATACCAGACGGGCTGCTGCCATCTGGACAGGCAGATCATTGATAACCATATACATGATGGAACTTCCGAATAGAGCAAAGGCTATGGGGGTTCCCAGAATTAAAAGGGTAAAAAAGATTCCGAAGAGTACTAACATTACACCACCTCCTGTATGGCGTCCTTTTCAGGACCGGTCTCGGATTCCATCTTTCCAAGAATGGCTGTGAGCGATTTAAAGCATTCATTCAGCAGATAGAAGATGGCTGATATAAAGCCGAGGATCGCGGGAACGTAGACCAATCCCATATTGACTCCCATGGCGGAGGAGACAATGAGCTTCTGATCCTGAACAAAGAGCAGGGCTCCCGGCAGGTAGATAATGATGCAGATGATGATAAATATATCTGTAAAGAGCTTGATAAAGCTCTGAACTTTCTGATTGAACTTGTTAAAGAAGAAGGACACATTCAGATGAGCCTTGTTTTTCAGTCCGAATCTGATTCCGAACAATGTGATCCATACATGCAGATATCTGGCAGCTTCCTCACTCCAGATAAGAGGATCTTTCAGTACATAGCGAAATACAACCTGCATAAACAGAACAACACCCATTATTCCCAGGCAGAGCATTAAAAAGTAGTCCGAAAGCTTATCCAGTTTATTAAGGATGTTTTTTATGGTATTCATTTTTTCAACCTTGATTTGGTATTTAAAAGACCGGCCCCCGTGGATTCCGGGGACACGGTCGAATCATAATGGGCAGTAATTATTTTACGGTTCTGATTTTCTCAAGGAGACCTTCTCCCCATTTGCTTTCATACTCATCATAGAGAGGCTGGGCAGCGGCTACAAAGGCATCAAGATCGGGTTCGATGATAGTCATACCCTTGCTTGCAAGACCGGCAAGGAGTTCATCTTCAATACGGAAGGATTCCTGAATGGCCCATTCGGATACTTCGGCACCCACTTCATCGATAACCTGTCTGATGTCTTCAGGAAGTTTGGCAAGAGTTTTGGTGCTTCCGAAAACATGATTTCCCTGAATGATATGTCCGGTTTTCACCAGGTAATTCTGTACTTCATAGAACTTCATGGAGGTGATGGCGGCAGCGGGATTTTCCTGACCGTCGGCAACTCCCTGTTGAAGTGCAAGGTATACTTCGGCAAAAGCCATGGGAGTAGGGGTGGCACCCATAACGGTGGTTACACCTACGAACATGGGCTGGTCGGGACATCTCAGTTTCTTGCCGTTCAGGTCGACGGGGGTCATGACCTTTGTATCAGTTGTGGTCACGTGTCTTGTACCGTAGTAACCGGGTGATACCATGGCGATTCCGACAGATTCCATCTCATCCATCAGCTCATCAAAAACCTCACTTTTATAGACACGGGCCTGGTGCTCTCTGTCTCTGAAGATAAAGGGACCGTCAAAGATAAGAGCGGGAGAGTAGCGTTTGGCAACTTCGCCGAATCCGCAGAGTGCGAAATCCAGTGTTCCCATGGCAACGGCATCGGTAATTTCCTTTTCATTACCCAGCTGGCTGGCAGGATAAACCTCAATTTCTACTTGTCCGTTTGTTCTCTCTTTTACCATTTCCCCGAATTTAAGGGCTGTTTTATGATTCAGATGGTCAGTGGGAAGTACATGGGCGAGCTTCAGAACATATTTTTCTGTTGCTCCTGTATCCTGATCTCCCTGTGCGGATACATTGAATAATAATACTGTTGACAGTATCAGGCTTAGTAAAACGATTCTCTTCATTGATCGTCCCTCCAATTTTTTTTGTTAGGATCAGCTTAAGGGCGGATCTGAAGAGTTGTAAATTGTCAATAAATACGATGGGTAAAACTGTGAATTGCTGTTAAAAGATTGTTAACCGATGTCCCGCTGTTTTCCGGTTCAGTATAAGAACTGTTCATAATGATAAAAACTGTTCATTTGGATAATGGGGATTATCTGAGACCTTCAGGGAAGAGTACACCATGTTCCGATTTCCAGGATTCATAAATCCGGGAGTTAAATCTGTAGGAAACATCGGGTTTACTGAACTCTTTATCAAAGTACTGCTGAAACATATCTTCCTGATTCAGGACAAGCTCTTTCTGATACTCCAGAGAATCATTTACAGCAGTCCTCAGCAGGACCCGCTCCATAGGACTCAGGTTGTCCCAGAATTCCTGATTGATCAGATATAAACACGGAGAAAGGAGAAAATTCCGCAGTTCAATTCCTTCTAAATCGATTCCCCCCTCTTTCCCGTACAACTCTTCGCTGGAAACCTCCATAAAGGCAAAAGGAAGGTTCCTGAATTGTGTTGTCTGTACGGAATCCCTGAAATCAAAAGCCCGAAATCCGGCTTCCTTCAGATAGCGCTCCAGGTATTCATTCTGATGCTCCAGTCCCAGAGATGGCAGACCGGTTTGCTCTGTGCCGGTTCTGATAATATGGGAGTGGTTATCAAAACTCCAACCCATATACATGACCCCCTTTTTTCTGAACAGGGAAATCATGGCCTTTTCTACAGATTCAAGATTCATAAAGGACTGCAGTTCGGAGTAGGAGTTAAACAGATAGGGGATGGAGAAAAGGGACAATTCGGGAATCTCCCACAGATTGTCAGCCGTTATCAGAATCATTTCCACTGTCCCTTTCTGAACAGCATGCCACAGACTGGCCGGAGAACCCAGCTGTCTGGAGTGGTAAATCTCGGGAATTATGCTGACCGACTGGTTCTTCTGAATTTCGAAACTGATCTTTTCTCTTAAGGCGGTATTCTGGGGATGGGATACGGGCATGGAGTGGGCGATTTTGAATATATGGAAATCTTCAGTACTGTTATTCAACTCGATGACCTTATCGGGAAGATCGTAATCGCTCTGAACCAGACTGCTTCTTCTGCCGAAGGCAAAGATAATCAGGAGAATAAACAGAAGCAGTGCTGAAGATATCAGAAGTGTCAGAATCCGTAATTTGTTATTGCTGCTCACTGCTGTCCCTCTCATTCAGAGATTTTCTGTACCGCCCGGGGGAGGTCTTTTCATAACGCTGAAATACCCGCAGGAAGGATTGGGTGGAAGCAAAACCCACTGATTCACCCACTTCATTGATACTGAGTTCTTCAGATTTGAGGTATTCCTTGGCTTTTTCTATACGGCTGCGGTTCAGATACTCCAAATAATTGTAACCGTAAGACTCTTTAAAAACCCGGCTGATGTAACTGGGGGTCAATCCGAGAGCATCTCCTATATCTACCAGAGATATATTCTTGTTGGCAATATTCCGGTCAATATAGTCTCCGATTTTTCTGGCTGCCGCCTGGTTCTCGGTGGAACGGCTGCCGCTGTTCTCTTCAGCCAGCTTCTGACAGATAGCGGTCATCCATCGTTCAATGTCTTCAATGGTCTCCAGTCTGTGAAACTCCTCAATCAGACCTGTATCATTCCCATCGGTTCCGGTTCCTGATTCGGGGAAGAACTTCTCCAGCAGGTTATGTGTGATTCTTTCAAAAATGTATTTGAGAAAGGCAATATCGTAATTTTCAGATTTTCTGATGTCCCGGCATAGATTTTTCACCTGTTCAGCTATCTCTTCGGCCAGACCCAGCTGTATGGACTGGAAGATTTGTTTCTCATAGGGCGATTTGAAGCGGATACCTGAATTTTCACTCCTTTTTATGTCCGTATACTGGATTACCCTGCTCTGCCCGTGGACCAGTTTGTACTCCACAGCATTTTTGGCTTCCTGATAGGAGAGGTGGAGATTCTTCATCTTTTTGTAAACATCGCCGATGCCGATGGTCACGGTAAAAGGGAATTCCTCAGCCACATGACTGCGGATCTCCTCCGCCAGTTTCAGAAGGTTCTCCTGCTGCTCGATCAGAGCCTTGTCGGTCAGATTGATCAGCAGACAGATCTGATCCCGCTCCACTTCGCTGTACAGATAGGTGGAGGCACTGTCATCCAGTATACTGAAAAGACTCTGCCGGAGAGACAACTTCAGCATAGCAAGGGATTCGTATTCCTCTTTATCGATCAGTTCCCGGTATCTGTCTATGGCGATAAGGATAATCACATTGGGTGATTTTGATATGTCCAGATCAATAATTTCCAGATCTTTGAGAATGTTCTGTTCACTGCTGTAACGGTTCTGGATAATATTATTCAGAATTTTTCCCTCAATCAGGGGTTTGGCGTACTCGAAATCCTCTTTCACATCCCCCAGGAGCTTTACAGGCAGATAGAACTGCCGGGAGAGTTTAATATCCATCACAATGATAATGACAATGACTATAAGAAAAACCAGAAGAGTGAAAATCAGATAGTTCCGGACAGAGCGGACTATCTCGCTGACATCCACTTCGAAGACCAGTCCCCATTTGCTGTAATCATCCTTTACGTATAGGGGTATGGTCCGGTTCCGGTTGAAGAGGATGATATTCCGGTCCTGTGCGGCATTCAGATCATTCCAGTAGAGCTGTCCCAGCTGACTCTTATTGTAATGGGATATGATGTTTCCCTCGGTATTTATTATGAAGCCCCGGGATGTATCGTTTCCGGAGTGGAATATGTCTTCATGAAATTTGCTTTCATTGATATTAACAACTATCCCCCCGATTTTGCTCCAGGTGCCCAGAGGAAGGTTCCGCATGAAAGAGACGAAGTGGAAGGGTTTTCCGTCAATCATCACCTTCCGGGTTTCCAGATTTTCCCGGCCCAGAAAATGGGTATCGAAGTTATCAATCCAGTCAGTGTCGAAAAAGTCCTGGATTCTATGCAGCCCGCTGTCAGAGCTGATGATCAGCCCTGATGTCTTGGAGTAGATGTAGATGGAATGGATATTCTGTCCTGAAATTATAAAATCATTGAGGGCATTATGAATCCGGGCCAGAGTATTAAAATCACTCTCATCAGGATTTACAATAAAATTTATGATCTCTTCATTCTGCCCCAGGATATTCATAAGAATATCGACGTGTTTCACCACCTCCTTGGCAGAGGTCCCCGACTGCTTCAACTGGGAGACTTTTACATCCATATAGGATTTTTCAAAGCGGCTTATATTGTAGAAATGAAAAACCGCATTAATAACAATAATAGGAACTATGGTGACAGTTATGATTGTGATCAGTATTTCCCGGTATTTGCTGTCATAATTCCTTTTTTTTGGAGATAAATTGAACAATTGAAACCTAAACCTTCCCGGGTGTGAAAATGGACAAGGGTTAATAATAATAGTAAATCATCAATATTGAAATAAAAAAAGTGTTAAAAGATCTTCTTGACAACGATGCATTCGTATGCATAAAATGTATTCGAATGCATCCTGTGGTAAAAACTAAAATACCAAAAAGAGAAATTGTGTTTCATCACCACGGCTCTTAATAGGTTTTTATCCGGGACGTCATTCCCAAACGGCCTTTGGCCAAACTGTGAAATTATCAGAGCCCCATACACGCTTTGATAGAAAAAGGAGTTATCTATGAAAAAAATCCTGGTACCGGTACTGCTCGCAGTCATGACCTTTTCTCTCTTCGCTGCAGGACAGCAGGACGCCCCTGCTGCAGATGAAGCAAAAGATGTGACCCTGACCTTCGCCAGCTGGAGTGTAAGAGAAGACAGATTCAGCGACTATTTTGAGGCTCTGAAAGCCGATTTTGAAGCAGCCAATCCCGGAATTACAATCGAGTTTGCCGGATATCCCTATGGTGAGCTTAAGAAACAGGTTCTGATCATGGCCAATGCCGGACAGTCCCCCGACCTGATTCAGAGTGAACGGGGCTGGTACTCCAGTTTTGTTGACGGCGGTTATGTTGCCGAGCTGGATGCTCTGCTCGGACCCGAATATCTGGCCGAAGTTTACCCTGCCATTCTGGGAGATATGAAAGTAGACGGTAAAATCTACGGTGTTCCCTGGATCGCCAGCCCCTTTGTCATGTTCTATAACAAGGCTCTTTTTGCTGAAGCCGGCCTGGAAGACAAAGCTCCCGAAACCTATGAAGAAGCCATGATGATGGCGGAAAAACTCTCTGCTCTGACAGACAAAGATGGAAATGCCGTATACGGCCTCGGACAGTCCACAGCTTCTGTTCCTGTATCAGGAAGTGCCGTTCTCTCCATGTTCTTCAGCTACGGCGGCGGATTCAGAGATGCTTCAGGAAACATCGATGTCATCAATGAAGGCAACAGGGCGGCTCTGAATGCTCTTAAAGAGATGCATGCTGCCAAATACAATCCCGAAGGGGCTAAACTGAAAGATCTGAGAAACCTCTTTGCCATCGGCAGATTGGGAATGTACTTTGACACCCTCTGGGGAATCGGCGGCGCCTATGCCATCAATCCCGATATTCAGGGAAGCGTCGGTGTGACTGTTCCCTTAAGCGGTGCCGGATCTCCTGCCGGATCTTCTCTGGAAGCGCACATGCTTCTGGTTGCCGAGGATTCTCCCAACAAGGAAGCGGCTGCTGAGTTTATCAAGTTTGCCACCAGCCCCGAGCAGATGGGTAAATATGTGGACATCGCTCCCTTCCTGTTCCCCAAGGCCAATCAGGTAGACGGCAACCCCGGGTACAAATCCAATCCCGGTATTGCTCCTGTTCTCGGATATGCGGATACAATCCGCTCTATTGAGAAGAATCCTGAGATGGAAAATGTATTCCTTGCCATGACCACTGCTGCACAGTCTGTTACCGTAGGCGGAATGACTGCCGATCAGGCCCTTGCCAACCTTGATAAAGAGCTTAAGACCCTTCTAAAATAATTTCATATTCCTGTCCGGGACTCCGGTTCCGGTCAGGTTTTAATCCTATTGAAACAGAGATTTATTTATGACACTCAAAAGTAAAGCCGGTGACAAGGTATTCGGGACCATTCTGCTCCTGCCTTCGATCCTGATTGTGGGAGGGTTTATTTTCCTTCCTGTTGTACAGTCCGTATTCTACAGCTTTTTCAATTTCAAGCTGACCAGAAAGAAAATGCCTCTGGTATGGAATAACTTTGACAACTACAGATCCCTTATTGAATCCGGGAAACTGCAGAATGCCTTTGCCATAACCTTTCAGTTTATGATACTAGTTGTTCTGGTGGTCTTTCTGATGGGACTGATCATGTCCCTGTTTATGAACCGCGGATCTTCCGGGGAGCGTCTGACCCGGACCCTCACACTCCTGCCCTGGGGAACCCCTACTGTTATAGTGGCTCTTCTCTGGTCCTGGATGTTTCAGGCTGAATACGGAGTCGTCAATTTTATTCTGATGAAGCTGCATTTTATTTCAGAGCCCATGGGGTTTCTGGTCAATCCCGATACGGCCCTGGCCTCTGTGGGGGTCGCAGCCATCTGGCGGCAGCTGCCTTTTATGTTCATTATGCTCCTGGCAGGACTGCAGGGTATACCCTCAGAGATGTATGAAGCCGCCCATATCGACGGTGCTTCCTGGCTGCAGTCTTTCCGGCATATTACTCTTCCCTTTTTAAGGAATGTCATCCGATCCAGTATTCTGGTGACCATCATCACAAACTTCAAACAGTTTCCCCTGTTCTGGACCATGACCGGCGGCGGTCCCATGGACCGGACAGAGACTCTGGCCATCCTCACCTATAAAAATGCCTTTGTGAACCTTAACTTCGGTGTAGGGGCCGCGGTTGCCGCCTCCTGGATGGTTGTTTTGATTGCCTTCTCCCTTCTGTACAACAGAATCTTCAAGGAGGCGGAGTATTAATATGAAAAGCAAAATCAACATCGCAGACCTGCTGGCCCGGGCTGTTGTCATTGTTCTGGGAATTTTCCTTCTGTTCCCCATCTACTGGATGATCGTAACATCATTCAAAAACAATCTCGATATTTACAGATTTCCCCCCCAGTTTCTGCCGCGGAATTTCACACTGGAAAACTATGGGGGAATCTTTAAGGATAACTCGGTTGTTCTGTATCTGAATAACAACTTCCTGGTTTCCATCGGAACCACACTGATCACACTGCTGGCGGCATCCTTAGCCGGGTATTCCCTGTCCCGGTATTCAACCCGGTTCGGCCGTTTTGTGAATACGGCGCTGCTCTCCACACAGATGTTTCCCATTGTGGGGCTGATTCTGGCTCTCTATATGATTTTCAGAAACCTGGGGCTGATCAATACACGGCTGAGCCTGATGCTCTCCCTGTCGGCTATCACCATTCCCTTTTCGGTTATTCTGATCAAAGGCTTTTTTGATGATATTTCCCGTTCTCTGGAAGAGGCTGCCCGAATCGACGGATGCTCCCGGCTCCGGACTTTTATCTCCATCATTCTGCCCCTGGCCAAACCGGGACTTCTGGCCATCGGCCTCTACACTTTTATGCAGGCCTGGGATGATTTTCTGTTTGCCATCACATTTATTCTCACCGATGAGAAACGGACTCTCTCGGCAGGAATTGCCATGAAATTTCTGGGAGAAGTCTCCTATGACTGGGGCAGGGTGACAACTGTTTCGGTCTGCGGTGTTCTTCCCATGTTTATTCTCATATTTTTATTTCAGCGTTATATGGTGGCCGGTCTCACAGCCGGTGCCGTAAAAGGATAGTACAGCCATGACCGATTATATTGACCGCAAAACCGGCAAGGGCTCCCATTCCCATGAGGGTGTGGAAGGCCGCCCCAATATACTCCTTGTGACCATGGATATGGTTCCCCCCGAGTTTTATGACGGCAGCCGGGATATGGACACTCCCTGTCAGAGATCACTGGCAGAGGAGGGGGTCTCCTATACCAGAACCTTTGCCACATCCCCCTTATGCGGTCCTTCCCGGACATCCATTCTCACCGGACGATTTTCCTATGTAACAGGGAACTCCGAGCGGTCTCACGACGGCCATGCAGTTCACCTCCGTTCGGATGACATCATCTGGCCCGAGTATCTCAAGTCCATGGGTTATCACTGCCGGCACGTGGGCAAATCCCACGTAGGAACAGAACATTTTATGAGAGCCTTCTCGGAGAATAGCTCTCCCTGGGACCGCTGGTCTCCCCCCTGGTACAATGAAGACCTCTATATTCAGTTTCTGAAAGACAAGGGTCTGGAACGGTTCTCCTTTAAAAAAGAGATCCGGGGAATGAGCTGGGACGGCGAACGGAAGGGTAACTCCTACGGCGGCTGGCTGGCAGAGCAGAAGGGAAAGCCCTTTCCCGAAGAGGCTCTGTACCCCTCCTATCTGGTGGAACGGACCATCTCGGCTCTGGACACCAGAGAGAATCGGGATGTCCCCTTTTATATGCAGCTGGATTTCTTCGGACCCCACCAGCCCTTTGCCATTCCCGGCGGATGGGAAGAACGGGAAGCCGAAATTCGGAAAACAGTCCAACTGCCTGAAAGCTGGCTGGCCTGGGAAGCTGCGGGCTTCCCCTCTGAGACGGATGACCCCCGTGTGTATGACCTTTACAGAAAAAACTGGGGCATGCGGAACCGGGAGGATCTGACAGACTACCTGGTGGCCAACCAGCTGCAGTACGAAATTCTCGACAGACAGCTGGGCAGACTGCTGGATTATCTGAAAGAGCAGAACCTGTACGACAACACCATGATTCTCTTCACCGCGGACCATGGCGAGATGAACGGCAACAAGGGCTGTGTGGACAAGGGAGCCTATCTGAATCCCCAGACCATGCATGTTCCCCTGTACCTGAAGCCCTCAGCCGGGCAGATGAAGGAGAAGAACCTCAGCCCCGGAACGGTTGCGGACACGCCGGTCTCCCTGCTGGATATCTGTCCCACGGTCTGTGAGGCAGCCGGCCTGGACATCCATGAGCGGATTGACGGTGTCAGTTTCTTTGACACCCTGAAGTCCGAAGAACGTCCCCGGGACAAGAGGATCATGTTTGATGTCTGGAATCATGTGGTTCCCAATCCCTGTGTGGGACTTGTATTTGAAGAGAAGGGGACCTACGGTCTGTACAGTTACAACACAACCACATCCCGGGATGAGCTGTACCGCCTGGATGGCAGTAAAAGCCGTCTGGAAAATGTCATCGATAAGGATGCCCCTCTGACAAATGCAGCCCGGCAGAAGATGTATGCCGCCTTATCCGGTGATGCCCGCTGGGATGTGTATAACTGTTACTTCAAACTGGAATATGCAGAAGAACTGGGTCTCAAGCCCGGGGATAATCAGAAATTCGAATAACCTTAGAGTTACTCCTTTATCAGGAAATCCCAGGCCCTTTCCGGTTCACCTCCATTACCGGGAAGGGCTTCTTTATGCAGAGTTCCCTCTGCCCGACAGTGCCGGACAATATCAGACACTCCCGGGCGTCTGGCTGTTCGACAGATCAGCCGTAGGAGCAGCAGTAGTCGGTGACCTTGTTCACCTTCAGCTTAAAGGAGGAGTTGGCGGGCACCTTGAAGGACATTCCCCCTTTTATCTCCTGCCACTGTGAATCTCCGGCAATCAGTATGCTCAGTTCCCCGGCGCTGATTTCCATAAGCTCCTTCGCCTCTGTTCCGAACTCATACTCTCCGGGAAGCATGATTCCCAGAGTCTTGCTGCTGCCGTCTTCAAAGGTCACCTTTCTGCTGGTCACCTTTCCGTCAAAATAGATATTGGCTTCAATATCCACTGTTACATTCTCAAAGCTTGCCATTGTCCTCTCCCTGTACCCTCTGATAGAGGCTTCCTTTTTTTAGCATTCTGCCCTTAATCAGAGGATTCTCTGTGTTCTGATTTTCAGGCCTGAAACCAAGCCTGTTGATTATTTATACAACTTTTTCAGAAAATTATAAATAATCCCGGAGTATAATCGTCTTTAGGGTTATGAGCGCACTGGTGGCCGAATTATTACATAAACAGGAAGAGCCTCTGCTCAGTCTGTTCCTCAGTAAAACCGGAGATTCCCAGGAGTCCCGGGATCTCCTGCAGGATCTTTATGAGTCTGTTCTGAAAAATCTGGACAGCTTTTCTGCGGTGGAGGATCAGAAAGCCTGGCTGTTCCGGGCGGCCCACAACAAGGTGATTGACTGGTACAGACGGCGGGACCGGAACCGGATGCAGAGCCTGGACAAAGAAACCCTGGAATCCAGGTCTCTGGTAGACCTTCTGGTGAGTCCCGATCTGAATCTGGAGGATCGTTTTACCAGGGACAGTCTACTGGAGGCTCTGGATCTGGCCATAGAGGCTCTGCCGGACAAACTGCGGAGAATTGTGGTGGCTCAGGCTCTTGAGGGACAGACCTTCAGAGAACTCTCTGAAGAGTGGGGCATCCCGGTGGGGACTCTGCTGTCCCGAAAACGGGAGGCCCTGCGGCTGCTGGCCGAGGCTCTGGATGAATTCTCGGATGTATGGGAGGAACTTGTATACCATGAATCGTGAAAAAACTGGAATAAAAAGAACAACAGCGGGAATCCTTGTGTTTCTGATGCTTCTCTTTATGGCAGGGGGAGCAGGCAGAATGATGCAGGAATTTGCAGAACACTGGATAAATACGGATACAATTACGGGAGGGAATAGATGATGAACTATAGAAAGATGAAACCTGTGGGATGGGGAATCCTGTTTGGAATCGGAGCGCTGATTTTTGCGGCTCTTCTGGCACTGCTTTTCGGCTGGGTCCTTATGCTTTTGTGGAACTGGCTGATGCCTGAAATATTCGGTTTGCCCCTGATCAGCTACTGGCAGGCCTGGGGACTGATCCTTCTCAGTCATCTCCTGTTCAAGGGAGGCGGCGGTCATGGCGGTCCCAAAGGGCATCACATGCATCCTTCCCGGATGGGCAGAGGAGGACGCCCCCGTCAGCACCGCCATCTTCACGAAAGTGAGGATTTTGATGACTTCAAGAAGGAATTCAGAGACAGAATGCGTTCCCGCTGGCATGACAGTGATGACTGCTGCGGCGGCTCTGAAGGCAGATCGGATGATGTTGTCCCTGAAGAAGAGAAGGAGTAATCCCTGTCAGGGAATAGCTGATTATTGATTTATGATTTATTATAGGGACTATCTGCAAATAAAGAGGTATTGATGTGAGCTTTCTATTGATTGGTGCAGCCCTTGTTATCCTGCTGGTCGTCTTTATGTTTCTTCCGGAGGGAAATCCCGGCGGTCTCCGGCCTGCCGGCGGTTCCCGCCTGAAAAACAGAACCGCAGCGTTTATGATCCGCCGGGGTACATCGGATCACAGAACAATAGAAGATTTCACATTTCTGGATAAAAGAATCCATCCCAGCGGAAGCCAGAGCCCTGAACACTACAATGACTCCTTTGTGTTTCAGGGTTTTGATGCCCAACAGGAAATCGGATACCTGACCCGTCTGGGGTTCCGGGATGACGGAGCTCTCACAGAAGTCTGGTTCTGGCTGGATATCAAAGGAAAAATCTACTTTAACCGTGAACAGATTTATACCGACTCACCCGCAGACAGAGAGGGGCTTTCCAAAGGGGGCGTCAGCTTTACTCCTCTGGGAGAGGACCGGTTCAGGATCAGCTGGACGGGACTCTGTGAGCCCGACGGTAATACAATCGCCCTCGATTTTCTGTTTTCAGGCGAATCTCCTGCCTATCTGATGAGCAGTCACCGGGATCCCCGGGGCTTTGGTATGGCCATGGCCGAGATGAAATGGAGCCGGGAGTATTTTGAGACCCTCAGGTCTGAAGGGGCCGACCGTTTTGAGCAGGGGGGAATCACAACCGGTTCCGTCCGGATCGGAGAGGACGATCCGGTAGAGGTTTCCCTGAAAGGCTTCCGGGACCGCTCCTGGGGCAAGAGAAACTGGCTCTATATCAAGCGTTATATCTGGAATCTGATCAACCTGGATGAACCCCTTAAAATTGATGGAAAATCCTATACTTCCATAATTTATACAACAGTCAACTACAGCAGTACCTTCAGTCATCTGGTATCGGGCTGGGCCGGTGGCCCCGACGGGATTAAACCCATCTCCTATGCCTCGGATATGACCCGAATCGGAGAAGACGGTACGGTCCCCCGGAATTACGAAACCGTCTTCCGCCTGATGGGCTCGAAAGAGACGGTAACCCTGGCAGTGAAGGCGCGCCAGGGGAGTCACTCCTGGTTTGTGGCAGAAGATGGTTTTGAGGTAAATGAAACCTTTGCTGTTTTTGAAGTGAAGGGGAAAGGGATCAGCGGATCCGGGATGCAGGAGTTCGGGTATCGCCTGGACAGTTATCCCAGGAGAACAGATCAATAATCTACTGGCAATGGGCTTGTGGTATCTCTATAATTATTGACAAACCCGATAAGGATACTATTGATTTATGAAAAGCCGCACGCTTCTAGTTTTACTTGTTTTCTGTAGTTTATCTCCTATATGGGGAGAAAGCTTTTTTCCGCGGATGAAGCATATCATTCCGGAAGGGACCAACCTGCCCAGGCCCTACGGCATCAGTTATGTTCATCATTATCAGAATCAGAGATTCGGACTGGATAGTACAGTCCTGGGGGGGCTGGAAATCCCTTCTGAAGCTCTGGATAGAATCAGTATACACAATATTGCCCATATAGATTCAGTCCGGGCGGATGTATGGCTGCTGCCCTTCCTGAATGTTTATTCCATTTTTGCATTAGGCTATGGTTCGGCAGAAGTTAATATTTCCACTCCCAATATGCTGGATGATCTGGCCGGAGGTTATACCTGGAACTCTAAAGGGGTCGGTCTGGGAGCTATTCCCACCTTCGGTATCGGCAGGTTCTTTACGGCTGTGAATTTGAATTATTCCTGGATTTGGCGGAGCGGTTCGGAGATGGCCAATGCCTGGATTTTTAATCCCCGTTTCGGTTATTCCTTCCCCCGTTTCCGTTTCTGGTTTGGAGCCATGTATCAGTATCTCGACGACGAACAGTCGGGTACTCTTGGTTCAGAAAACCCTGTTCCTTACAGTGTAACTCTGGGACGAGGCAAGCCCTGGAATGGAGTTTTCGGTTTTCACTTCCCCTTTCTGAATGAGAAAATGGAGTTTGTACTGGAAGCAGGTTATGGTGAACGGGTTCAGGTGACAACAACAATTGGATACAGGTGGGGAGGTGACAAATGAAAAGAAACATACTCCTTCTTGTATTACTGGCCAATCTTGCTGTGACAGTTTCAGCGGAAGTCAGCCACTGGGTTGCTCCTGTCTATAATTTTACACGGATCAATACACAGACTCTGAATCAGTATGACTTTCATTCAGCTGGAATCCGCTATGCTCTGCTGACTGATAAAGAGTTCGGGTTTCTGGGCGCCGCCGGTTTGTATCTGCCTATCGCTTACAATAATAACGGTGATTCAGGCTCAGTTTTTGACAGTTACAATATTCCCTTGAACTTTGATGTTCTTCTGGGTGTGGGCTCAACCATTAGTGTAGAGCTTGATAATGAATTTTCAGCCGGTCTGGGTGTATATCTGCAGGGAATCTTCCTGAACCACACGGATTATGAACGGTATTACTTTGACAGTCTGACAGCCGGATTTGGTGCAGATTTTGCCTATCACTTTATTGTAAATGAGAAATACAATCTGGGTGCCGGTGTTATGACAGGATTCAATTTTATAGACCTGCTCCACAAAGGACCTGACCGTTTGTTGAACGGTATTACATTCAATACTTCCATATTGGTTGGATTTTAGGAGGAATGAGAATGATCTACTTACTTTTTATACTGATAAGCCTGTCTCTTATCTCCTGTAATCTGGACAGTTATGTTACCCCGGGAGAACCAGTACCTCCTCAGTCGGAAGTACAGGCTATCCCTCTCCCTGAATCTGGCAGACCGGTTCCGGGATCTGATTACTATTTTAATTCCTACAGTTATATCAGAGTGTATGACAGCGGCAACAGAAGCGACATTCTTACGTTCGGTCCCGATAAAGGGGGAGAGGGAGAATACCTGCGTTATACAATTCTCAATACTCCCGACCCCGGAGCTTCCTCAGATGGTGCAGATGCCTCTTTGGATATTGATGTCTTCTGGGGGTCCTACGAGATTCTGGGCAGCGCAATAGATCTATACTCTCTGTATGATTACAGTTTCTCAGCTGCTCCTGCGGACAATCCCTATACCGATAGTCTTGGTGTTACAGTCAGAAGAAATACCTCTCCCTATAAAGGGCAGGTTCCTTTTACTCTATCATCTGATGGCGGTATCCTTACATTTGACGGAAATGCATACATGAGAATGGATTCCTATTTTGAAAATGCCATGTCAGCTGCCCAGGCTGCGGGTTCCTGGAATCAGGATGTTCTGGATTTTGCCAGACTTCTTTATCTGAATGTGCTGCTCTCTCAGGCAGTTATTCCCGGTTACGGCGGCTTATTCAGATATACAGAACTGGTTTCTAACCTGGTAAGCTCTATCATCAATGAGGAAGGAGGAGGGGATATTATAGTTTCCCGTTATTCATCCCTCTATGGTGATGGGGAGTTCCGCGACAGCTGGACACCTCCTGTGGATATAGATAACGAGGGGAACGCTGTGAATCTGCCCTCAACAACTTTACTGAAAATGAATAATAATCATCAGGTCGTATCCCATATGGTTGTTGTTGAATCAGCATTAAATGATATGACCCGGATTCTGGGTAAAGACGGAACAGGACAGTACTGGGGATCCTTTGCAGTAGATTTTACCGCTCCTGACGGTACTGTTTCCAATATTTCTGTTTATCTGGGATCTGTTGTGCCGGGATCCACAGCTCTGGACAGCTATCTGGTCCTTCAGGATTCTGTTGTGAGAAATTCTTTTACCGGTGGATTGCTGGCTTCAGATCCTCTACAGATCTTTATTGATGATAACCAGCTGGTGGCAGCCGCTCCAGGAGCATCAGATTATTTCTTTTTGAATCCCGGTAATTTTACTCTGCCGGTAACAGAGTAAGTGCCGTGAGGAAAATCACAGCCTTCTGTCTCTTTATTCTGACAACGGTAAATCTCTACGCAGATCTGAAATCATTCTTTATGGGAAATCCGGAGAAAAACTTCCGGATTACTCCCTTGATCGGTCCTGCCTACACCCCGGAACTGGGATTTATGCTGGCCGGTGGAATTATGATGTCCATGTCCATGGAGCCGGAGAATCAGGATCTGAGGCGGAGCTCCTTTCCGGTCAATATCGGTTTTACAAGCACCGGAGCGTTCGTTGCCAACAGTAAGCTGACCAGTTACTGGTTGGATGATTTTCTAAGGGTTTACGGTGATTTTTATCTCAAGAACATGCCGGACCATTACTTTGGCGTAGGTTATGAAACGAACTCTTCTGTAAGCAAGGGGAGTGATACTACAGCCTATAACAGGTTTTGGTGGGAAGTAAAACCTGAGTTTCTGTTCAGAGTTATGGATTCATTTTATGCTGGCGGACTCTGGCACCTGAATCAGACGGTTATTTCGGAAATGACTGAGCCTGTTGCATCAGATCCTTATATCCTGGAATATGGTGTGAATAACCTGAATCATGGATTCGGGCTGATTCTACAGTATGACACAAGAGATATTCCGGTAAATGCCTGGTCCGGTTTATTTATAGACGGCCGGGCGGCTTTCTATTCGGAGGCTGTCGGCAGTGACAACAGTTACCAGGTATACCAGTTGGATTACAGACAATATGAGCAGATTGTCCGAAAGGGGTCGACCCTTACCTGGCAGATCAAAGGGAGAATCAGTACAGGCGATGTTCCTTACAATGAGCTTTCACAGCTGGGGACACCTTTTGATTTAAGAGGGTATTTCTGGGGGCAGTACAGAGACAGGAATATGGCTCTGGGATTGATGGAATACAGATATATGTTCAAAAAAAGGAATGGCGATTTGAGTCCCCACGGCCTCAATGTCTGGGGAGGAGCCGGAACCATCGGCAATGAAGAGGATGGAATGAGTCCGCTTTTATGGAATGCCGGCTTCGGCTATCGTCTGGAAGTACAACCCCGTATGAACCTGAGGATCGATTTTGGATTCGGTCAGGAGACCTTTGGATTCTACTTCAATTTCAACGAAGCCTATTGAAGATATTCATTCAGTTCAGGCTGTCCCGCTTCCAGGGGCAGACCCTGGTTCTGGAAGTGGGTCAGGACCGCCTCTTTCCAGTCGGGCTGCCGTTTCATCTCTTTGGGCGTCATGCCGAAAAGCCGTTTAAAATAGCTGTTGAAGTATTTTGGGTCTGAAAACCCGCAGGCTATGGATATCTCCAAAAGGTTTCTGCTGCTGTGCATCATCATATTCACCGCATGTCCTGTTCTCAGGATATTCAGATTTTCCTGAAAGGATCTGCCAGTCCCCTCTTTCATAATATGAGACAGATAGTGGGGGCTGATCTCCAGCCGGGCCGCCGCATCGGACAGTCTGATTTTTTCAGGATAGCAGGCATTGAAGTATTCCATGGTTTTCTTGATCCGGGTCTGTCTGAGGGTATGATCTTCTCGGGCCTCTTCAGTCTCTGATTCCCGCACCCGTCGCCGGACAGTACCGGCCAGTCTGTAGAGAAGGGACCGGCAGAACAGCTCATATTCGGCTTCCTTATTCCTGTATTCCATATGAATCCGGACCAGAAGCCGGCGCACTGTATCCATTTCTTCTTTGCTGAACCGCCCTGCGTCCCAGTTAAGGTGGATGTCCGGGTTCCGGGAATGGATATTTCTGAAAACAGAAGGATCTGTCTGAAGGACCAGGAGTATATTCTCCGCGTTTTCAACATAGCTGTGCATCTCATTGGAGTTGATCAGCATCACATCTCCCTTTGTCAACACGTGGAGCCCCTGGCTGTTTGTGAGGGTGACGCTTCCCTTGAGAACCAGAATGATCTCAATGTCCGGATGCCAGTGCATGCCCACATAGGCCACAGACTCCAGCAGAGAGCGGAAGGGGAGGCCGGGAGGATGAATCACATCCTCATAATCCATGTCAAAAAAATAATAGAGTTTTTTCATTTCATCGCAAGATAGTCGTTTTTTTAGTGCCAGATTGCCATAGATACCTCTTTTAAATCGGTATTATTGTAATATTATGCCTGTTTGTGAGAAAACACCAGAACAATCTGTCTCTCTGTCGGAACTGGTGCCCCATATCTGTTCTCTCTATTCTCTTCAGGAGATGATTGAAGAAGCAGGGCATCGTGTTCAAAATGACGCCTTCCGGAACAGTACATTTTACATAGATCTGGAAGAAATCCTCTCATCCGGGGAACTGCAGCCCGGAGACAGAGACCCGTTTCTACCCTGGTGTTTTTTCCGGGGGATTGATCTGGCCCGAACCCTGGGATTCAGAACAGTGAAAGTCTCCTGTTCTCCGGAGGACTGGGAGAGTCTGCGGTCACTGCGGGAAGTCGCTGCTCCTTTACTGGGAGATATCAGCCGGATTTAACGGATCCACTCCTCAAGGAGATTCTGATCCCGAATCATATGGTAGCGGGTGAACTCTTCCAGATTCTTCATGGCCTGCTCTGCCGACAGGAAGACAGGAACGCCTCCTGTTTCCAGAATCTGCCCCATCCTGTTGTATTCCGAGTCCAGCCCCGAGGTGGCCGTCAGAGAGACGATCAGGGGTTTGTCTGTCTTTTTGTTCAGTTCCACAATCCCTGAGGCAATATGCTGCGGGAAGGCCTGAATTTCCTCATCCGTTGTGTGGAGAAATCCGGAATGGGGGACAATGGACACAAGAACACAGTCCACAGTCTCCGATTCCAGAAGAATCCGGATGGAATCGACGAAAAGTTCGTCTCCCACCATGGGGGTCAGATCCAGAAGGGGTTCCACAGTCACAAAGGGGGGCAGCTTCTCCTTAAGGGCGGCGCTGCAGCTCTCATCCAGTTCCGCCAGCTTCAGGCGTCCCAGGTTATCAGCGGCATTGGCCTTCTCATAGCCGGCGTTGGTTACAACCGCACAGCCCATGCCCCGGGGCTTTTTGTCGGTGAGCATGGCAAAGGTTTTAATGTATCCCAGGTGATCGGCCATGGTGTCGGCTACAATCAGCCCCGCCTGTTTCATGGCCGCCCGGGCCACAGCGTATTCACCGGCCATACTGGCCGTATGGGACTGGGTGGCCATCTTTCCTTCCAGAGTCCGGCCGGCTTTGTACACCACAATGGGAGCGGCTTCCCTGTCTTTCAGCCTTTTGGATGTAATGTCAAAAAAGCGGCGGCCCTCTCCTTCTGAAAAGCCTTCAATATAGACCCCCATCACCCGGATATCCGGATCATGGGACCAGTAGTCCACAAGGTCACAGGGACCGGCATCAATCTGATTCCCGTAACTGACCACCACCTTGGGGCTGACCGCATGGCGCAGCTGAGACAGTTCCACAAGACCCAGGGCGCCGCTCTGGCTGAACAGAGCCATATTACAGTTTCCCGTAAGATCCACTCTGAACTTTTTCTCCGGAATAAAGAAGGTGTTGATTCCCTGACTGCCGGGCTTTCCCTCTGTCGGTCTGGAACCGCTGTACACAATACCCAGGCAGTTGGGCCCCATAATCCGGATTCCCTTAGCCCGGCAGACCCTCAGAATCTCCTCTTCCAGGCTGTTCTCATGGGAGGATTCACTGAATCCCCCGGGTATGAGGAGCAGGGCTTTACAGCCGGTTTCCGCTGCTCTTGCTGCCACAGCCGGTGCGGCCTGGGCAGGGACGGTGACAATGACCAGCTCCGTCTGTACCGGGAGATCCTTCAGATCGCTGTACAGCTGAACCGGCTCATTGTTCAGCAGGGCCGTACCGCCTTTGGGATTTACACAGTACACGTCTTTTCGACCCAGCTTCAGCAGGTTGGAGGCAATGATGTTTCCCGGCCGTTCGCTGTCCGAGGCACTGACGCCCACAACCGCCACCCCCTCAGGATGGAAGAAGGGATCAAGGCTTCCGGATGGGGCATTCTCTCTTGTGATTTTTTTCTCTTTCCTTCCGAATACGGCATAACCATCCAGGGCAATCAGTTTGTGATCGGGATCAAAGACAAAGGGATTGATCTCAAAATCACTGAAAAAGAAATCTTCATCCCCTTCAAAAAAATGGGAAAACCAGGTGGAGAGGGCGCTGAATTTCATCTCTGCATCCACAATCTGCTCCAGATAGTCGCCTTTGCTGTCCTGGATATATTTTTTCTGAATGTCCGTTGAAGAGAGGAGAGCCCGGGCCCACTCCCTGTTCAGGGGAGGGAGAACCAGATTGGGAGCGGAAAAATGCTCGGCAAAGTGTTCGGCATCCGAGCCCCCTTTACTGAAGGATATGACAGGCCCGAAGCTGCCGCTCTCCCGGAAGCCGATCATCACCTCATTCCCCAGTTCCGGACTGTATTCGATGTATTCCACCAGGAGAACTCCGGCTACAGGAATATTCTGATCCCTGAAGCGCCGGCACATCATGTCAAAAGAGTATTTTATGAAATCAATGTCCTTGTGGAGGACTTTGACCCCTCCCAGTTTCTCTTTATGAGCCACCTGGGGAGACACAATTTTCATGACAACCCGGCTGCTGCCGAACTCCGAAAGAAGGGAACGGTCCAGCTCTTCGGCCTTTTGTATAAAACGATAGCAGGGTGTCTGCAGCTCAACAGCCTCAAGCACCTTGTACACTTCATGTTCATACAGTTCCTGCCGCCCCTCTTTTTCTGCCTGTTCCAGAATGGTGCGGACTTTCTTTTGCCAGTGTCGGGCTGTCTTCAGATTCATAGGGTCTCCTTCAGGACTTAAGTCTAAAGGATAGAATCTGAACTGTCACCAAAAGAATGGATTCTCCCGGGAGGTAGAAAATAAGTTACCTGCAGGTGGATAATGGAGTATTGCCTACATTAATGTACCGAAATTCCTGTTCATAAGACTTCAGGCTCAAAGTGAGAGCCCTTTAAAAAACTGGCATGTATATTGCAATAGAGTCATCAGTAAGGCAGTGAAATCACAGGAGGCAATTATGCTGACACAGACAGAACAGATTGACAGTGCAGAAATCTGGGCGGATCTCCAATATCACAGGGTATTGAATTATCTGACAGGGAACAGAGTCTTTACACATGGTTCCCTCAGGCTGGTCTGGCTGGGGGCTCCCTGGCTGGCTTTGTATTCCGCACTGGAGTACGAGAAAGACGGCGGTCCTCTCTGGGTACTGCATACCGAGGGACTTACGGGTCATCTCTATGATTCTCCCAAAATGTCCCCCCGTATGATATTTAACAAGTTTGCCGGACAGTGGCACAGTTTTTCTGAAGCAGGATCTCTGGAAAATCTTCCTGTGAGCGCAGGTGGTAAAGAGGGGCGGGAAGAGCTGAAAAGATGGTCTGCCATTCTCAAGAGCATGGCCTCCGATTCTCAGCTCTGGTAAAATTGTTCCCTTACGGTGGGGGCTTCCTCAACGGGTCCCAATCAGCGGAGTTGACTCAGCAGGGTTTCCTCAGCGGATCAGGATCTCGCCGGCATATTTTTTGTTGTGCTTCCGGGTGATCGTATCGTTTTTCCCTGATGCCAGCAGGAGTCTGTACCGCTCACCCCGTTCAGGACC
>JAQQAM010000083.1 GCA_028532905.1 Spirochaetales bacterium | reverse complement strand
CCGTGGCCAGCTGTTCCTTTTTAATCAGCCCCGAACCGGCATAGCGGATAGCCGCGGTGCTGGAGCCGAAACTGGACTGAACCTTGTTTGTCCCCAGAGCCAGATGGGGGGGAATCCCCACCGCCAGGAGGGCCGGAACCGCAATAAGGCCTCCCCCTCCGGCTATGGAATCCACAAATCCGGCGGACAGGGCCGCCGCAAAAAGAATAAGCAGCTTTAAAAAGGTGGGTTCAAATGTCATACGCCAACAATAGCCTGCCCGGGGGGCTGTTGTACAGATATCGGACTCACTTGAGCTGGCATAATCCGCCAGAAATCAGTAGAAAAGCCCATTCCCTGAAAAACTCATCCCCCATTCGGACCGAATCAGGGCATTCTGATCAATTGGCACAGTCCTTGTAATAGAGTCTGTAGAACCTGCATAAATCAGGAAAAGAGGATTGAGATGTTTGAATTAACCTTTTTGGCTTTATTTTTTATTTTCGGCGGCATTCTGGCTTTGAAACTGCTGTTCTTCCTTGTGGGCTTCCTGTTCTCCGGAATCGGAATCCTGGTGAAGATCATTCTGACGACTGTGCTGATCGTTGTACTGTTTCCCTTTGGTGCGGCCGTGCTGGGTGTTCTGTTTTCAGGGGGGCTGGCCCTTCTGCTTGTGGCCTTTGTTTCCATAGGAGCCCTGTTGTCATGACCGGATTATGGTATACGGATCTGTATTTTATGAGAGAAAGCGACTGTTTTCTGATCTGCCGGGACGGGGATGGACTATACTACCTGTAAGACTCCGGATTTTTATGTCCGGTACTCAGGAGAAGAGAATTGTATACAGCCACTGTCGTTTATGAGTTCAGGGAAGAGGCATTTGAAGAGGCCTGCCGCATCTGGGAAGAAGAGGTTCTGGTTCTGGGGCAGAAACAGCCCGGTTTTGTACGGATGCAGTTTCTGACCGCTCCCCCCCGGGCTATGGCCATAGGAACCTGGGAGGATGAATCCTGCGCTCAGGCCTTTATGCAGACCGGAGTCTTCAAGACACTCCTTGAAAAACTGAAGCCCCTTCTTACAGGCGAACCCCGTCCTCAGGTCTGGGATCTCAAGTACTTTGCCGGTCTGCCTTGACCATCCTGCAAGATCCCTTATCATAGGATAATGACATTTTTATGGTATGACCTGGAAACTTTCGGAAAGAATCCCCGCTGGGACCGGGTGGCTCAGTTTGCCGCCGTCCGGACCAATGAGCACTTTGAGGTGATAGAAGACCCGGTGGTTCTCTACTGCCGGATTACTCCGGATTATATACCCGACCCCTATGCCTGTCTGATCACCGGGATCACTCCCCAGGAATCTCTGGAGAAGGGACTCAGGGAATATGATTTTATCAAAGCCATAGACAAGGAATTTTCCCGCCCGGGAACCTGTGTGGCCGGCTACAACAGCATCCGCTTTGACGATGAGTTTATCAGAAATCTATATTACCGGAATTTTATGGACCCCTACCGCCGGGAATGGGCCGACGGAAACAGCCGCTGGGATATTCTGGATCTGGTCCGGGCGACCCATGATCTGCGTCCCGAGGGGATTAAATGGCCGGTCCGGGAGGACGGGCGTCCTCTGTTCAAACTGGAAAAGCTGACCGAAGCTAACGGCATCAGCCATGACCAGGCTCATGACGCCCTCTCCGACGTGTATGCCACCATCGCCATGGCCCGTCTGATTGCCGAAAAACAGCCCCGGCTGTACAGTTACTTTTTTGAGAACCGGCAGAAGGACAAACTGAAGAATATAATTGATCTGGACAGCCGGGAGCCGGTGGTTCATACCTCAGGAATGCTCACAGGTCCTGAGGGCTGTACCAGTCTGATGGCTCCCCTGGTGGTGGATCCGATGATCAGAAACTCCATTCACTGTTTTGATCTCAGATACGACCCCTCACCCCTTCTGGAGCTGAGCATAGAGGAGATCCGCCACAGGGTTTTCACTCCCCGGAAAGAACTGGAGGAGGAAGGGCTGGAACGGATACCCCTAAAAGACATCCACCTGGGGAAATGCCCCATTGTAGCGCCTCTGTCCACACTGGATGAGACCTCCGCCCAGAGACTGGGGATCGATAAAGAGCTCTGTCTGAAACACAGCCGCATGCTGAAGGGCGATCCGACTCTGCTGCAGAAGATCAGGGAAGTGTTTAATCAGGACAAGTCCAAGTACTATCCCGTTGAGGATGATCCGGATCTGCAGATCTATTCGGGAGGGTTTTTCAGGGATGATGACAGGGTGAGGATGAAAATCCTCCACCAGACCCCGCCGGAGGAACTGAAGCACCAGACCCTTAATTTCTTTGATCCCCGTATTCCGGAAATGCTCAGGCGGTTTATCGGCAGAAATTTCCCCGATACTCTGGATGAAGAAGAGATGAAGGCCTGGAAATCGGCTTGTGCCGGACGCATTCTGTTTCCCAAGGCCAGAGGCGTTCTGGATCATGGAGAATTCCTCAAGGTTCTGGAAAACCTCAAATACTCTACAGATGTGACACCCCAGCAGAAAGTTGTGGTCAAGGAGCTGGAACAGTATGAGAAGGTCCTGAAGGAGCAGGTTTTAAAGTACGCTCCCGGAGTCTGAGGGCAGGCTCTATTCCCGGATCAACTGCCGGCTCGTCTCTCCAGGGACCTACTCCGGAACGACTTTAGCCTTTCAGCTTCTTCAACTCATTTTTCGCTTCTCTGAGTTCCTTCATCAGAGAGAGCATGCGTACGGAGTTCTTCATTCTGGCCAGAAAGAGATTCACATCAAAGGGTTTCATAATATAATCATCCGCTCCGAACAGGAGAATCTGGCTCATGGACTTGTAGCTTCTGATTCCTGAGATGGCGATAATCACCTTGTCCCCCTCCTGTTTCCGCAATTCTGCCACCACATCTTCTCCCGGAATATCGGGGAGCACCAGATCCACCAGATAAATGGAGAACTCCTCCTCCGTTTTCAGCAGGTCTGAAGGGTTCTGAAAGTACCGGACATTCCGTATATTGTTCAGCTCGAAGATACTTCTGATGGCCGTAAGAGCCACCTTGCTGTCATCCAGAACGGCAATCTTCTGTGCCTGGAGCTGCAGGGTGAAACCGTCCTCATTGATAAAAATATCGAAGTACTTATCCAGTCTGTTCTGGGACAGTTCGGACTTGAGAATGTAATCCACAACCCCCAGTTCAAACAGTTCTTCCCTGGATTCCAGAGAGTTGTTGGATGTGACCGCAATAACGGGTATCCGGGCATGGGGTGATTTTTTCAGATTGGAGATGAAATTCTCACCCGATGTATCTGAGAGCTCCAGTCCTGTGATAATCAGATCGATTTCTTCCCTTTTCAGGATTTCCAGAGCCTCTTTCTCGCCGCCGGCCTCTTCAAACTGAAGACCCTTTTCAATGGCGATATTGTGAATTATCTTCCGGACAAACGAGCTGTTGTCCACATGCAGTATTTTTTTCATATGTTCTATTATATCTGATCCACAATGAACTTGCAGGGAATATTTCATAATAAAGTTATATATATGAAAAAGCTATTAATTGTTGGACAGACTAAGTTTCTGTACTTATATTTGTTCATAAGAGAGGTTTGCGCTATGAAAAAACTACTATTGATCAGTCTGACAGCCCTTTTCATATTTTCCTGTGCCAATGAGGCCGAGGATGCGGTAAGCGCTGCCAGTTCCTGGGAAGTCAAGGAAAAAGAATCCCTTCCTGTTTATACACAGGACGTTATAAAAGAGCCTTTTATCAAGGCTCTCAATACTTCAGGAATTGTAGAGGGTATTAAGGAAGCCGATGTTATTTCACAGACCAGCGGTCTGATTACAGGCTTGTATTTTGAAATAGGTGATTTTGTGGAAACCGGAGATGTTCTGCTCCAGGTGGATGACCGGGTGCCCCGGATCAGCTATGAATCAGCTGTTAAGGATTTTGAAGCCGCAAAAATTGAGTTTGAGGCTCTGGAGAAATCCTACTCCACAGGGGGTACATCCCAGCTCCTGTACAGTCAAGGCAGAGCCCGGATGGAATCCTCCAGACTCCGCATGGAGCAGGCCCGGGAACAGCTGGACAATACAACCATCCGCGCTCCCTTTTCAGGGTATATCAGCAGCCGGGACAAGGCTGTGTCTCCGGGAAACTATATTCAGCCCGCCAGACAGGTGACCCATATTGTGGATCAGTCGGCTTATGTGATCAGAATTGCTCTGGGGGAAGATGAGATCTCCCTGGTCAAAAAAGGGGACCCTGTTACAGTCACTTTAAACTCCCTTCCTGATCTGGAAATTCAGGCCCGAGTTACCGCCGTTTCTCCGGGAAGCCGGACAGGAGGTACTTTCCCTCTGCTGGTCAGCTGGGATGACGGAAACCCGGGCGTGGTCCGGTCGGGAATGACCGCCCAGGTGCAGATCAATCCGGAAATCAAGACAAAAGAGGAACTGATTGTCCCCTCATCAGCGTTGCTCCGGCGGGACGGGCTGGACTATGTATTCCGGGTTAGAGAGAATGCCGCCGAAGCGGTACAGATTACCAAACTGGAATCACTGGGAGACAGAACCTCCGTCAGAATCCCTCCCGGATCGGATACGGAACTTGAACCCGGAGACAGGCTGATCGTAAGCGGTCTGGCCTCTCTGGCTCCCGGAGATCCGGTTATCCCTGAAGCACTGGGGGATGATTCATGAATATAGGCGGATTTTCAGTCAGGAACCCTGTTCTTCTTAACATACTGATGATTACTGTTCTTGTTCTTGGCGGACTCAGCCTCAGCCGGATGCCCCGGGAACAGTTTGCGGAAGTCCCTTTCTACTGGGTCAGCATTGTTGTCCCCTGGCCGGGTGTGGCCGCTGAAGACGTAGAGAAACTGGTTACCATACCCATAGAAAATGAGATGCAGGGGCTGGACAGTCTGGACCAGGTGTCCTCTGTCAGTTCAGAAGGGATCTCTTCCGTTCGTGTGGAGTTTGACAGCGGCATCTCCCAGGAGGAATTCGACAAGCTTTTTCAGGATGTGAGAACCAGATTCAGCAAGGTCTCCCTTCCCGAAGGAACCCTTGAGAGTACTTTGGACGATTTCTCATCCAATGACTTTCTCCCTGTTGCCGAGCTGGTTCTTTCGTCTACCGATGAGGCAGACTATCCTCTTTTAATCGAACAGGCGGAACTTCTGCAGGAGGAAATCCTCCGGATATCGGATGTTTCCTCAGCCGATCTTATCGGGGACAGAGAGAGGGAAATCTTTATTGAAGTGGACCCCGGCAGCCTGGAAAGTTACGGCCTCACTGTCAGCAGTATTGTACAGTCTCTGCAGGGACAGAACAGCTCGGTTCCCGGAGGAACCCTGAGCAGCGGACGGCGGCAGTATCTTGTAAGAACCATAGGTGAACCGGAATCGGTGGAGGAATTCAAGGATCTGATTATCAGAACCTCCTCGGACGGCAGTTCCTTTCTGCGGATCAAGGATGTGGCCAAGCTGAAGGAAGGCTACGATCCCCGGGGGGTCCGTTCCCGGTTTAACGGGAATACAGCCGTCACTGTGCGGGTAGCCAAAGTAGCCGGAGGAAACTCCATCGGTATTGTGGAGGACCTAAGGACTCTGAAAGCCGGCTGGGAGAACTCCCTCCCTCCGGGCATCTCTCTTGATATTCAGAACGACTCAACCATACAGATCAAAGACAGCATAGATGTCCTGGTGAGCAATGCCCTCTTCGGCCTTGTGCTGCTGGTGGTGCTGCTCTTTGCCTTTGTGGGACTCCGAAATGCCCTTATGACTGCTCTGGGAATTCCCGTCACCTTTGCTCTGACCTTCCTGATACTTGACCTGACGGGAGAGACCTTTAACAGCAATACTCTATTTGCTTTGGTACTGGTTCTGGGACTGATCGTAGACCATGCGATTGTTATTATCGAAAACAGCTATCGCCTGGAACAGCTGGGACTGGACCGGCGGCAGGCCGCCATAGACGGCACCAACCAGGTTGTTCTGCCGGTGGCTGCCGCTACAGCTACAACTGTAGCCGCCTTCATTCCCCTCATGCTGCTCCCCGGAACAATCGGAAAGTTTTTGAGGATTATACCCTTTACCGTTTCGGTAGCCCTGATTGTGTCTACCTTCGAAGCCATTGTGTTTCTGCCGTCCCACTATGCCGACTGGCCCTCGGGTAAAAAGAGAAAAGCCGGTGAGGGGAAGGTTTTTGTCAAAGTCAGAAAGGCTTTCTCGTCAGTACTGCAAAAAATATACAAGCGGCGGAAACTGTCGGTGCTTGTGGTTTTTCTGTTCAGCATAGGAGCCTTTTCCCTTGTGCCCCGGCTGAACCAGGATCTGTTCAGTGCCGAGGACTTTACTCTGTTCTATATCGATATCGACCTGCCTCCCGGGTCTTCTCTGGAGAGTACGGACACCCTGATCAGCCGCTATGAAGAGCGGATTGTTCCTCTTGTGGGGAACGGCGAGATAAGCGGAGTCAACAGCTTTATCGGATTCCGCGGAGAGAGCGGGGGCAACACGGTTCAGGGAAATCTGGGACAGATCGTGGTGGATCTGGAAGAGAAGAGCGAAGGCCGGGAAAGAAGCATTGTCGCCATTATGGATGAGCTGAAATCCATGACCTCCGATATACCCGGCGCAGACAAGGTCATCTTCAGACGGGCTACAAACGGTCCGCCCACCTCTTCGGCCATTTCCTATAGACTGTTTGGTAATTCCTATGATGATCTGACACGGGTCAGTTCGTCTGTTAAGGAAATTCTCTCCGGCTATCCCGAGCTTCTGAATATTCAGGACAACTATAATGCCGGGACCACCGAACTGAAGGTTCTTGTGGATGCGGATGCCGCCGCCCGGTACGGCATGTCCCCACTGTATATCGGCCAGTTCCTGAGGGCGTCTCTGGACGGTGTCCGGGCGGGAAGCTTTTTTCAGAACAACAAGGATGTGGATATCTACATCGGTATCTCTGCAGAAGGGGAGTTGAGGGCGGAGGATTTGTCCCAGCTTAAAATCATCTCTCCTGCGGGAGAACGGGTGCCCCTCTCCTCTCTCACAAGGCTGGAACAGGGGGATTCCCTGGCTTCCATCCGACGTCTGGACGGAAAAAGGGAAATCACCATAACCGCCGATGCCCGGGACAGCTCCAATATACGGGATATCAATGCGGCGGTGTCAGAGTATTATGATGCAAACTACAGCAGCCGCTATCCGGATATGCGTCTTTCCGTGGGGGGAGAGTTTTCCGATCTGGATGACCTGCTGATTCAGATTGCCAGGATTTTCCTCTTGGGAATCTTTCTGATCTATCTGATTCTGGGAGCCCAGTTCAATTCCTACAGTCAGCCTCTGCTGATTCTGCTCACCGTTCCTTTTGCCTTTGTGGGCATTGTGATTTATCTCTTCATCTCAGGAACCCCTTTCTCCACCACCGTACTCTATTCGGCGGTGGCACTGGCGGGAATCGCAGTCAATGACTCTATTGTTCTCATCTCCTTCATCAACGAGCTGAGGGCTGAGGGCAAGGCTGTTTCCGAGGCGGTGCTGGAAGCGGCGGAAACAAGACTCAGACCCATAGTGCTGACCTCTTTCACCACCATTGCAGGACTTCTGCCCACAGCTCTGGGCTTGGGAGGGCAATCGGTTGTCTGGGGTCCCATGGCCAGCACCATTATCTTCGGGCTGCTCTTCTCCACAGTGACGGCTCTCATACTCATACCGTCGTTCTACGGAATCCTCTATGACAAAGAGGGGAGAAAAGAGAAGAAGCGGAAAAAGGAGGCGGTCCTTGAAAAGGCATAGACTGACAGCCCTGTTTCTGATTCTCCTCCCTCTGACGGGGCTACAGGCACAGACGGACTCACTGATCTCTGAAGCCGCTCTGGTTCATTACTCGGGCCAGACCGGCCGGGCCGGAGAATTGATCAGAACTCTGGAAACCGCTTCATCCTCGGCCGAGGGGAAAGAGCTGACAGAGCTTTTTCTCTACAGAGGTCTCCTTCATATTGACCTGAAGGAGAATGAGAAGGCGTCCTCCGTTCTGGCCGAGGGCATTGAATACTGCAGCCTGCAGTACGAGGAGGGGGGTGACCTTTTCTATCTTGTACAGGGAGCTTTGCTGAAATCCCACTGGATGCTGCTGCAGAAAACAGGAGTCCTTATCCGGACGGGTGGGGAGATCCAGGAGATGACCGATCTGGCACTCCGGAGGGAACCGGATAACTTTACAGCACGTCTTCTCTCCGCCCAGGGACTGATCAATGCGCCCCCCCTTTTCGGCGGAGACCCCGAGCAGGCTGCAGAGCTGCTTCTGGATTCGGAAAATCTGGCCGTGAGTGACGCCCACCGGTTTGATCTGTACCTGACTCTGGCGGATGCCCGGAGAAAAAAGAAAGTCTGGGATGAGGCTTCTCTCTGGTGTGAGGAGGCATTGAACCTATTCCCCGATAATCCTTCCGCCCTGGAGATGAAAGAGCTGATCAGAAAGAAGAAAAAATAACCTGCCGGCCCGTCCCGGGGTGAGGAACCTGAATCTTTTATACTCTGTTCACACTTTATTTATACTTTCTCTGTACTATACTGGTGTTATGAAAACAATTCTTGTTGTGGAAGATGAACAGGGCATTAATGAGATGGTCTGTGATTACCTGGAAGCCCTCGGCTTTTCCACCCTTTCAGCCGGAAACGGTGTAGAAGGGCTGAAGCTCTTCCGGAATCATCCGGTGGATATGGTGCTGCTGGATATTATGATGCCCGGACTGGACGGTACGGAGGTCCTTCGGGAGATCCGCCGGGAAGGGAACACTCCCGTCATTATGGTAACCGCCAGAACCGGAGAATCCGATACGGTACTGGGACTGGAACTGGGGGCGGACGACTATATCGCCAAGCCATTCAGTATGAAGGAGCTGGCTGCCCGGGTCAGAACCGTACTCAGACGTTCGGAACCTGCGGGGAGCGGAACATCAGAAGAAGACAGCTCCGGTGAAATCCTCACTATAGGTGAACTGGTCATGGACCGCAGCCGTCATTCCGTTACGGTCAGGGGGGCTTCTGCCGAACTCACTGCTGCCCAGTTTGATATTCTGGGCAAGATGATGAAGTCTCCCGGGCGGGTCTTCACCCGTATGGATCTGCTCCAGTCTTTTCAGGAAGATCCCTATGAAGGATATGAGCGGTCTATCGATGTCCATATCAAGAATATCAGAAAACTGATTGAAACAGACCCTGCCCATCCTGAGTATATCCTGACGGTCTGGGGTGTAGGGTACAAAATGCAGGACCCGGAATGAAAATATCCCTTACCGCCCGACTGATCCTTATAATGATTCTGTCCGTTTTTCTCAGTTCCCTTGTGAGTATACTCTTTGTGAGCCGTTTCACTGTCAACAAGGTCAGAGGCCTCAATAACCAGAGGGATATCAATATCTCCCTGCTTGTGGCAGAGGCATTGACCGTTGCCGCCACTGAAGGAGAATTGAATCTGGCTGTTTCCGGATTCGGGGGAAGGGAACTGCCTTTGTCCGGATCAGAAGGAAGACAGGGGATGATGCGGAAGAATATGCCCGGTAGAGATTCTGTGTTTCGGGGACTCATGCCTGCAGATCCTCATATCATGGCGGAAGGGGGAGCCATGGTTCCCATTCTGATCACCGATTCAGACGGCAGAATCCTCAAAGGGCAGTTCAGAACAGACCGGGACAGAAACCTGAACCGCCTGGATGAAAATATTATAAAACAGGGCGCTCCCTTTTATGCGGAGGGCAAAATTGCCGGTTATGTGCTGGCAGGAAACATGGCTGGCCAGAATGAGAGGGGGGAAGACCAGTCTCAGCTCTCATCCATGATTCGGGCCATACTGCTGTATCCCATAGTGTCGGCTCTGCTGGCCTCCCTGTTGGGCATCTTTCTGCTCAGACGGGCACTGCGGCCCCTTCAGAGTCTCTATGAAGGAGTTCAGACCATTCAGAAGGGCGAGTATTCCTACCGGGTGAAACCGGTTGAATCCAGGCTTCCTATCCGGGATGACCTGACCATCCTGTCAGAGGGATTTAATGAGATGGCCTCTTCTCTGGAAGCCTCGGAGGAGTGGAAAAAGCAGATCATATCCGATACGGCCCATGAACTGAGAACCCCTGTGAGTCTGATTATGGGAAATCTGGAGATGATCCTTGATGGTGTCTATAAGGCTGACCGGAAGAAGCTGGAATCCCTGTACAGGGAGAGCACCGTTCTGGCTGCTCTGATCAGGGATCTGCAGGTACTGGCCAGTGAAGAAGCCGGGCAGAGCCCCATGGAAAAAAGGGACTTCTCCATAAATGAGCTTGTCGATCATACAGCTGAAGATTTCAGAGCCCTGGCTCATCAGAAAAAAATAGAAATACAGTATGACAGGGGAGACGACTTAAAAGTCAGTGGAGATCCTGTTAAAACCAGACAGGTTTTGAAGAATCTTATGGTAAATGCCCTCAGACACACTCCGGAGGGAGGATGGATTCAGCTCAGGATTATCGGGGAAAAAGACTACATTATTGTAGAAGTTGAGGATTCTGGTGAAGGAATTCCACCGGACTTCAGAGAAAAAATTTTTAACCGTTTTTTCAAAATGGATCAATCCCGGGGCAGTGAGGGCAGCGGCCTGGGGCTTTCGATCAGCAGAATCCTGATTGAAAATCAGGGAGGCCGTCTAACGGCTCATGAGGGTGAAGACGGGGGAGCTCTTTTTAGAATCTCCTTTCCTGTTAAATAATTAGGTTGAATTTTGGAGTGATAACAGGGCGGTCGTTTATTGTTCGGGGTTCATAAAATGACAGGATGTTCACAGAATACAAAAATGAACTTTAAGAAATCTGGATGAAATCTTCACAGTTTCTTGACAATTACTGATTATTATTGAGACAAGTTCATCGGGAAATGTACTGTTTTACAGATACAAAAGTCCAGTCGTCGACTTGACTTTCGAAGATGAGATTATTATATTTTAAGCGGATTAGTAACAAAACTTCAGACGGAGTTTTCCTCCTTTTCTTCGCCTGAAGCGCTAACAAACACGGATGCGGTTGTTAACCGTGTTCATTATGGATCAAGAGACTGATTACCTCTTTTTCCAATTGCTTTTTAAGTCCCTGAAGTTTCCTCCTTTTCTTCAGGGGCTTTTTTTTGTCTGCAGATATTGTCGCATCACAATTTTTATTTGTAAAGAAAAAATTACAAAAATACATCAGATTGGTAATAGACTCATAACCAGGCCGATGATTCCTCCAAACACACCACCCCAGAGGACCAGCCAGCCCAGGTGCTTCCGGATCATTTCCTGAACAATTTCCTTGACCATGGAGGGTGTCAGTTCATCCAGCCTTTTCTGAACTATGGCAGATACCTTGTCTATTATATCTGCTGCCGCTTTCTCCGTATCCATGGAGGATGCCAGCATGTCATGGAACTCGGGACTGGCGGTTTCCGTGAGTATGATCTCTCTGGTTTTCTCTTTAAAAGGATCTCTGAACCCTTCAATCACGGACGCTCCGCCGAACATACCCAGCATGCCGCCGAAGGAGGAGGCGAGTATTGTTTCACTCAGTCCGTCAAATATTCTGTCGTAATTGACCGCATCCGCCGCTCTGGTAAAGTCAATTTTATCCGTAAGGACAGCGGTTTCCCCTTCCATAAGCCGGCTCACATTATCTCTTGTGAAAAACTGATCCATAATCAGATTCTTTATTCCGGACTTAAAGTCTTCGAAGTGGAGGGGAATTACCCCCGAACCGTACAGCCCGGGAACTTTTTCAAAGAGCATGTGTATGGCCAGCCAGTTTGTAACGGCACCGGAAAGTGCAAAAAAACCGACGGAGCGGATCTGGTCACTGAACCAGGGGGATATATAACTGAGGCCTATAACAATAAGTGTCGCCAGGGTTGTCATGCTGTTCATATTCATTTTACTTGCCATCCCGAATGAAATATCATTCTTAAGTGTATTATTAGAGAATCTTTTGGTATATTAGAAATAGATGTATAGAATTTCAAGACACTTTGTCTTTCTGTTTATTCTCCTGTTAACGGCTCCTTATCTCCTCTGTGCCCGGGATACCTGGTCCGGACCCGAGCTGCAGGAGGATTTCCGCTTTGACAAGATGGATCTCTATGCCATCGGCTGGTCGGAAAAAGGGGAATTCGCATACGGAATTGTCTCCCCCTCAGAGAGCGGAGCCGCCTACTGGCAATGGTATATCCTGGATCTTATTGATGACGTCCTTCTATTTGAGAGTCCCCGCTGGACCCTCCTGGAAGGGCAGACTCCGGCTGAGCTGTGGGAACGGCATCCCGAATGGTATCCTCAGCTGATCCGCTTCGGAATCACCCCCGGTGCCGATTTCCTGTCGGGAGGCCAGATTTTTCAGCACGACGGTTCTTCCTACAGAATGAGCTATACCCTTGACCGTTCAGAATCGGAGATGTATCCCGGGGGAATGACCAAAAATATCCGCATCGATCTGTTTCGAAACAACAGCAGCGGAAAAACCGTCTATAACTACAGTCCCTCAGAGAAGGATGATACCGTGGAGGATATGATTCTCAAGGGGTATATCCTGAGTCCCTTTGAGAAAAGAACAGCCATAGTCGCCCTTGAAAAATCGGCTCCCCAGGGTGAGACGCCCCGCTGGAGATACAGGATTATCGGAGCCCATCTGACCGTCGGGTTCTCTGCTGTAAAACAGCAGGGCAGCGCTCTGGCTGAAGCGGTATTGAACGGGCAGTTTTATGTTTCCCGCATGCTCCTGGGGGAAGGGGCCGATCCTGATTCCAGAGATTCCAGAGGGTACACGCCTCTACTTATCGCCGCCCGGCTGGGGCACTGGGAAATCGCCGGACTTCTGATTGATGCCGGGGCCGTTCCCGGACAGGCTGACGACAGAGGACGACGGGCTCTCCATTATGCCGCTGAAGCCGGAGAGGAACAGACCGTCAGGCTGCTTCTGGGAGCAGGAGCCAGGAAAAATCTGAAGGATCTGAACGGCCAGACCCCGGCTGATCTGGCTGCCGCAGCCGGATACAGTTCCGTCCGGAAGCTGCTTCGCTGATCTATTTATGATAGGGCTCGTTCCGGATGATCC
>JAQQAM010000082.1 GCA_028532905.1 Spirochaetales bacterium | reverse complement strand
CAGCTCCCCCACCATGGCGCCTTCATTCATTACATATACACGGTCGCACATTCCCAGGATCTCAGGCAGTTCCGATGAAATCATAACGATTGACTTCCCTTCGGAAACCAGCTGATTGATGATGGTGTAAATCTCATATTTGGCACCCACATCTATACCGCGGGTCGGCTCATCAAGAATCAGAATATCTGGTTCCGAGAAAATCCATTTACTTAAGACAACCTTCTGCTGGTTCCCTCCTGAAAGATTCCCTGTCTTCTGAAGGATGCTGGATGATTTGATATTGAGTTTTTTTCTGTATTCTTCGCCCACACGGATTTCCCGGTTGTCATTGATCACCATATTACTGCTGATTTTATCCAGGCCTGTCAGGGAGATATTTCTTTTAATATCATCCATCAGGATAAGACCTGCGGTCTTGCGGTCTTCGGTCACATAAGCAAGCCCTTTGCTTATGGCCTCGCTCACATTTTTCATACGGATCTCTTTACCCTCTTTGAAGCAGTGGCCCGAGATATTCTGTCCGTAACTGTGACCGAACACACTCATGGCCAGTTCGGTCCGTCCGGCTCCCATAAGACCGGCGATACCCACGACTTCTCCCTTCCGGACATTAAAAGAGACATTGTCTATGGCCTTCTTCTCATCATCCATGGGGTCAAACACATTCCAGTCTTTCACTTCGAACATAACATCGCCGATGCTGGATTCCCGTGAGGGGAAGCGGTCGGTCAGTTCCCGCCCGACCATTCCCTTGATGATGCGGTCTTCTGTTATTTCATCCTGTCCTTTGACAAGAGTTTCAATGGTGGCTCCGTCCCGGATCACTGTGATTTCATCAGCTACCTTGGTCACCTCATTCAGTTTATGTGAGATGATGATGGAAGTGATGCCGTGATCCTTCAGCTCCAGCAGAAGATTCAGCAGGTTATCTGAATCCTCATCGTTGAGAGCGGCTGTGGGCTCATCCAGGATCAGCAGTTTTACATCCTTGGCCAGGGCTTTCACAATCTCCACCAGCTGCTGTTTGCCCACACCGATATCCTTGATTTTTGTATCGGGGTGATCATGGAGGCGGACTTTCTTCAGGAGTTCCGAGGTTCTGGTCCGGGTAAGATCCCAGTCGATGACCCCCTTGGAGCTCTGCTGTTCATTTCCGAGAAAAACATTCTCAGCTATTGATAAATAGGGAACCAGTGCCAGTTCCTGATGGATAATGACAATCCCTTTTTTTTCACTTTCTTTTATTTCTTTAAACTCGCAGACTTCACCTTTGTATACGATGTCTCCCGTATAGCTCCCCGCGGGATATACTCCACTGAGGACATTCATCAGAGTGGATTTTCCTGCTCCGTTCTCCCCTACCAGGGCATGAATCTGCCTTTCTTTGACTTTCAGATTTACATTGTCCAGGGCTTTGACACCCGGAAACAACTTTGTGATATCCTTCATTTCCAGAATGATATCTGACATAAGAAGCTCCTTCCCATGCGGTTCTTTTCAAGATCCGCTGATAAACTCATCCAGAACCAATAGTCCTGTATGCATTTAACCGGCGCCGGATAAAAAACCACCGCCGGTTAACAACTTTATGAAATGACTTTATTATACCACCCCCGGCGGTGCAGCCGGAGGTTAAATCTTATTATTTCAGCTGATCAGCGGTGTAGTAACCGGAACCGATCAGAACCTCTTCGTAGTTGTTAACATCTACGGATACGGGTTCGAGGAGGTATGAAGGGACAACCTTTACTCCGTTGTCATAGGTTTTGGTATCGTTAATTTCGGGCTCTCCGCCTTCAAGAATGGCTTCAACCATACCTACAGCAACACGGGCCAGTTCTCTTGTATCTTTGAATACAGTGTGAGTCTGCTCACCGGCAATGATAGATTTCATTGAGGGAAGCTCGGCGTCCTGACCTGTGATGATAGGCAGGGGCTGGCCGGCTGTTCCGTATCCAATATTTTTAACAGAAGAAAGAACACCGATAGAGATTCCATCATAGGGAGACAGAATGGCATCAACAGTTTCACCGTCAGCGTAGAAGGCTGTCAGCAGGTTGTCCATTCTGGACTGGGCAGTAGCACCGTCCCATCTGAGGGTGGCCACTTTATCCATTCCGGTCTGACCGGACTGTACAACCAGTACGCCGCTGTCGATGTAGGGCTGAAGAACACTCATGGCACCGTCATAGAAGAAATAGGCATTGTTGTCGTCAGGAGATCCGCCGAATAGCTCAACATTGAAGGGTCCTTTGGCACCTTTATCCAGTTCCAGAGCTTCCACAATGTAAGATCCCTGCTGTACCCCAACTTTGAAATTGTCGAAAGTCGCATAGTAAGAAACATTGGGTGAGTTTCTGATCAGACGGTCATAAGCAATAACCTGAATATCAGCATCTGCTGCTTTCTGCAGAACATTGGTAATGGCTTCACCGTCAATGGAGGCGATTACCATAACATTAACACCCTTGGTGATCATGTTTTCCAGCTGGGATACCTGATTCTCCACAACATCCTCAGCATACTGCAGGTCTACTTTGTAACCTTTGGCTTCCAGCTGGTCTTTCATGTTTCCGCCGTCCTGAATCCATCTCTGGGAAGACTGGGTGGGCATGGCTACACCGATGTAACCTTTTGCATCGGAAGAATCTTTCTGGCCTTCAGCAGCGACAAAGCTTACTGAACAGAAAACCAGAAGTAACAGGGTAAGAATTTTTTTCATCTTTTACCTCTCCTTTGGTATATTGCGTTATCGTTAACGCATCATAACATAAAAAAACAAACAACAAGATTGTTCGTTTGTGTTCTTTTATGTTTGATTGATTATGGAATCATAAATCCGTTTTTTCGTTTTGTCAAATTTTATTTTTTATAAAGTCGTCTTCCGGCCCATCATCCCGGATATGCAGAAAAAACCGGAATCCCTGTCAGAAATTCCGGTTCTAAACTTATTCTGTTCAGTTATTTTTTTTGTGTTCTGTTATGAGCTTTCGTATCTCTCTATATTACGGGTGGACAGATAACGCTGTAAAAGGATGAACAGGGAGATCAGAATACCTATGAAGATTTTCGTCCACCAAGTACTCAGGGTTCCCTGAAATGTGATGATTGTCTGAATGAGTCCCAGTATCAGTATGCCCAGAAGGGTACCTTCCACAAAACCCACCCCTCCGGAAAGAAGAGTACCCCCTATAACAACTGCGGCGATAACATCCAGCTCCAGCCCTGTTCCGGCAAGAGGGTATCCAGCCAGAGTATACAGGGCGTACACCAGTCCGCCCAGAGCGCAGATGGTGCTGTTCAGGGTATAGATAACAACCTTGGTCCGTCCTACGGGAAGCCCCATAAGCACGGCAGATTTCTCATTGCCGCCGATGGCGTAAACATTCCGGCCGAAACGGGTATAGTGGAGCAGATAGGCCCCCAGCAGTACGACAATTATAAAAATAATCGCAAAGGACGGGAGTTTCATACCCCGGTCAAAGCGGATGGCCATCTTGGATATATTCAAGAATACTTCATTCTGAATCGGAACCGAATCCAGACTGATCAGAAAGGAGAGTCCCCGGGCCAGAAACATACCCACAAGGGTAACCAGAAAAGGGGGCATCTCCAGATAGTGGATAAGACAGCCCATAACAAATCCCAGAAGGGCTCCGCAAAGCAGACAGATAAGAATCACAAGATAGGGGTTCATATCCGTAGCGGATAACAGATTGGCGCTTAATACCCCTGTAAAGGCAACAAGTGATCCTACAGACAGATCTATCCCTCCGGAAATAATCACAAAGGTCATCCCGACGGCAATGATTCCCACAAAGGCGTTATCAATCAGAAGATTGAGGAACACTCTCAGTGAGAGAAAACCGTTATACATAACGGCTCCACTCCCGTAAATCAGGCAGAAAACCAGCAGTGTTGTTAAAAGAGGTATGTTTTTTTGGTTCAGAGACAGTTTCATGCTGCACTCCCCTTTTTCAATTTGCGCATATAAAATTTCAGTTTGTCCGACTGAATCAGTGCAACCAGGATTATGATAAAGGCCTTGAAAACCAGAACAACCTGCGGCGGAATTCCTCGGGTGATGATGGTGGTTGTGAGAGCCTGGATAATCAGGGCTCCTACGATGGAACCGGCCAGAGTGAAGCGTCCTCCGTTAACCGTTCCGCCTATTATCACCGAAGCTATTGCATCAAGCTCCAGAAAAAGACCGGCATTGTTGGCATCCGCCGCCCGGATATCCGCACAGATGATCAGACCGGCCAGACCGGCACAGAAGCCGGAGAAACCGTATACAAGGGCCGTAATCAGCTTCACCCGGATTCCCATATACCGGCTGGCCAGAGAATTGGCCCCGCTGGCCTCAATAAAAAGCCCCAGAGAGGTTTTCCGGGTGATGAGCCAGGTTACAATACACAGCAGAGCCACAATGATAATCGGAAAAGGGATGGCCAGAAAAAAACCGCTTCCCACAAACTGAAAAGGATCATGTTCAAATACAATGATCTGACCGTGGGTTATGAGCTGAGCAATCCCCCTGCCGGCAGTCATCAGAATCAGAGTGGCAATAATGGGCTGTACTCCGATTACAGCAACAAGGAATCCGTTCCATAAACCGAAGAGTATGGAAAGAGCCAGGGGCACAAGCAGAACTATAATCAGAGAGACCTGATCCCCGTACTCAAGAATCCCCTTAACATACCCGGGCCGGATGATCTGGGCAGCCAGAGCACCCGATATGGCCATGACGGCACCGACCGAAAGGTCCACTCCCCCTGTGGCATACACCAGAGTCATGCCAATGGTAATCAGCATAACCGGCGCCCCTCTGTTGAGTATATCTATTAAAGACCCGAAGAGATGTCCGTTTTTAATCTCTATGCGGAAAAAACCTTCTGTGAATAAAAGATTAAACAGCAGAATTCCCGCCAGTGCCAGAAGGGGATACAGAAAATTCTGGTCAAATCTGAAGAGAAGGGGTTTTCCGGTGTTTTTATTAATCCTGTCCATCAATACC
>JAQQAM010000081.1 GCA_028532905.1 Spirochaetales bacterium | reverse complement strand
AAGCTCCGGATATCCGGCAGGAAAGCAATATTTATTTTTATTTATATGATGGAAGTACTATGATTAAAAAAAAGATAAAAATGCAGGACACATATGGATGATTTACTGGAAAAACGAACTGTTCTCGTTGTGGAAGATGATAAAGAAATAGCCAGACTGGTATCCACCAACATTGAAGATATGGGGCTGGAGACAAAGGTTGTACACGATGGGAAATCCGGTCTGGATCAGGCCCGGAAAGGGACCTACGATCTGATCATACTGGATTTGATGCTGCCCGAAATAGACGGGATGTCCCTCTGCCGTAAAATAAGGGAATCCGATACTCAGACGGCCATTATGATCCTGACCGCCAAAGCCGAAGAAATTGACAGGGTTCTGGGGCTGGAGCTGGGGGCCGATGATTATATGACCAAACCCTTCAGTGTGAGGGAGATGACTGCCCGGGTCAAAGCTCTGCTGCGGCGGACCGTCCGGAACGAGATAAGCTGCAGCGATGAGGAGCAGAATGCCGTGGCCATAGGAGCTGTGAGTGTGGATTTTGAAAAACACCGCGTCCTTCTGGCAGGTGAAGTTTTGGATCTGACAGTGAAGGAATTTGAATTGTTAAGCCTCTTTGTCCGGAATCCCGGCCGGGTGTTCAGCCGGCAGGATCTCTTAAGCAAAATATGGGGTTATCAGTTTGAAGGGTATGAACACACCGTTAATACCCATATTAACAGGCTGCGGAACAAGATAGAAAAAGATCCCTCCCATCCGGAGTACCTGCTTACGGTGTGGGGTATCGGTTACCGTTTCGCCGAAGGAGACGATCTATGATTCTTAAATCCTTCTATGCCCGGCTATCCCTCCTTTTTCTGCTGCTGATTCTTTTTCTGGGAGGGATCAGCCTGGTTATAACCTTTAATGCATCGAGCCATCTCTTTGACGAAGTGGAGCAGGTTCTCAACAGAGATTACGCCCAGAGTATTGCCAAAGAACTGGAGCCCCTTGTGGCCGACGGATTCTCTGAAGAGAAGATCAAAAAGGCGATTCACTACATAATGGTATTAAACCCCAAGGTGGAAATTTATATCGTAGAGAACCAGGGCGGGATTCTGTGTTATTTCACAGACAGCAATGAAACTCTGGCCCGGGAAAGGATTGATATTGATCCGGTTGAAAGCTTTATCCGGAACCGCGGTCTGGAACCGATTCAGGGAGATGATCCCTTCAGCCGGAAGGAGAAAAAGCCCTTCTCCGCAGCCACTTTGAAGCTGGATGACGATCTGGGCTATGTTTATGTCATCCTGAGGGGCAGGGGGTTTGACAGATCCCTGGACAGTCTGAGAAACAATTACTACGCCCGTTCGGCTCTGATCACCTTCTCTGTGGCCATTGCAGCCACTCTGATAGCCGGACTGGGTCTCTTTTTTCTTTTAACCAGAAGACTGACCCTCCTCAGTTCTGCCGTAAAAGCCTTTGAACAGGGAGAGTACAAGCAGCGTATTCCCGCCGCAGGACAGGATGAACTGGGGGTGCTCTGCAGAGGGTTCAATGATATGGCCGAGTCCATCGAGTCCGGGGTCGAACAGCTTCATCTGGCAGAGCAGCAGAGAAAGGACCTGATTGCCAATATCTCTCATGATTTGAGAAGCCCCATCACCTCCATCCGGGGCTCTCTGGAAACCCTCCTGATCAAGGATGAATCCCTGAGCGAGAAGGAAAGACGGGAGTTCCTGGAAATAGGCATAAAAAATGTCTCCAGCTTCCAGCAGCTGGTGGAAGAACTCTTTGATCTGGCCAAACTGGAAGCCCGGCAGGTGACCCCTCAGATGATGGATTTCTCCATGGCCGAACTGGTGCAGGATGTTGTCCTGAAGCTCAAGGCTCTGGCGGTACAGATGAAAATAGAGTTCCGTCTGACGCCGCCGGATGAAATGCATACAGTCCGGGGAGATATCGCTCTACTTGAAAGAGTTCTGACCAATATACTTGAAAACGCTCTGGGTCATACGCCGGCAGGGGGAGAGATTTTCATTGAGCTGGGCCGCTCAGAACTCATGCAGACTGTGACTATTGAAGATACGGGCATCGGCATAGCAGAAGAAGACCTGCCCCACCTTTTTGAACGCTTCTACAAAGCGGATAAAAGCAGAAACAGAGAGACCCCCGGAACGGGGCTGGGACTGGCAATTGCCCGGGAAATTGTTGAGCTTCATTCCGGCCGGATAGAAGCGGAAAGCCCCGCCGGCAGGGGTGCTGTGTTCAGGATTTTTATTCCCGGGAAGAATTAAGAAGACTTTTCCGGTTGCCCGGAATCAAGAATATTTTACAGTTTATCCATTGTTTCAGTTTCTGTGACAGTTTTGTGACATTTAACTCCTATCTTTAAATCAGACGGCCTGAGAGATCAGATCTTCGGGCACAAACAAAAAGAAACACCAAAGAGACAATAACACTTTGGAAACAGGAGAATTTTATGAAAGTAATGACTGTATTTATCGCACTGGCAATGGTTATGGCCCTTCCTCTCGCCGCTTCCGGCCAGAAAGAGGAAGCCCCCATGGAAAAAGAGATGATGGCGGAAAAGGCTGAAATGGAAACTGTCCTGATGGACTTCAGCGGTGCAGACAAAGCTATGATGCTGGCCGACACAGCGCCCACTGTTCTGTTTTTTCATGCCAGCTGGTGCCCCTCCTGCAAGGCAGGTGAAAAAGATATCAATATGAACGGGGCAGATCTGGAAGGAATCAATGTGATCAAGGTGGATTATGACAACTCCGAAGAACTGCAGAAAAAATACGGCATTACCAGTCAGCACACCTTTGTCCAGATTGATGCCATGGGCGAGGCCCTTGCCAAATGGAACGGCGGCGGCAGCGCAGAGATCCTTGAAAATATAGTAAAGAAGGATATGTAAATTATGCTGGTACTTTCTTTTTTCGCATTCCTGTCGGGAATCGTCACCATATTGTCCCCCTGTATTCTACCCGTCCTTCCCCTGATCCTGTCCGGCAGTGTGGGCGGAAAAAGAAAACCCCTGGGAGTGGTGCTGGGATTTGTACTCAGTTTCAGTCTGTTTACATTAATCCTTTCTACCCTGGTCCAGGCTTTGCAGATATCGGCTCAAGCCCTGAGGAGTGTGGCGGTTCTGATTATTATCCTGTTCGGGTTTATTCTACTTGTTCCCGGTCTGCAGGAAAAGTTTGAACTGTTCACCTCAAGGCTTGTGAGCCGGAAACAGAATAAACAGCGGGAAGGATTCGGCGGGGGGATTGTGGCCGGAGCCAGTCTGGGACTGCTCTGGACCCCCTGTGTGGGACCGATTATGGCTTCCGTTATCAGTCTGGCCGTGAGTCAGCAGATTGACGGCGGTGCAGCCGTGATTGTTCTGTTTTATTCCCTGGGGACAGCCATTCCCATGTTCGGCATCATGATTGGCGGGCGAAAACTGATTAACCGTTTTCCAGGCCTGAGCCGGAATACTGGCAAAATCCAGAGGGTCTTCGGTGTGGTTCTGATCCTTGTGGGGCTGTCCCTCCATTTCGGTCTGGACCGGAAATTCCAGTCCTTCATTCTGGAAACTTTTCCCTCATACGGCAGCAGTATTACGGCGGTGGAAGAGAACAGATTTATAGAACAGGCTCTCAAAGAGCGCTCTGAACAAAGAGAAAACAGGAAGAGTGATCCTGCAGAAGAGAGACAGAGTGCCCTGCCCGCTCCTCCTCCGGTGCTGGATGGGGAGTATATAAAACCCGATGAAGAGACCCTGAAAGAGTACCTCTCAACAGCCCAGTATCATATCACACAGGAAGGAGGGACCGAAGCTCCCTTTGACAATGAATACTGGAACCACAAGGCTGACGGCATCTATGTGGATATCGTATCGGGAGAACCCCTTTTCAGCTCAACCGATAAATATGATTCGGGAACCGGATGGCCCAGTTTTACCGGGCCCATCGCCCAGGGCAATGTAAAAACGGAAACAGATACATCCTACGGGATGATCCGGGAGGAAGTCCGCAGCTTTTACGGCGACTCCCATCTGGGTCATGTCTTTGATGACGGTCCGGGACCGGAAGGTCTGCGCTACTGCATCAATTCGGCGTCCCTGCGCTTTGTGCCTCTGGAAGAGATGGAAAACGAAGGGTACGGGGAATATCTGTATCTGTTTGACAACTGAGTGAAAATATCAGCCTGCCGGTGAAGGATTACTTTTGTGATCACGGCAGGCTTTTCTGAATTCACTGGGCGTATACTGGGTACTGTTGTGAAACACTGTACAGAAATAGTTGCTGGATGAAAAACCGGAATCCAGTGCAATCTGGGTGATGGAATCTTCTGTATCCGCCAGCTGCTGTTTGGCATATTCCAACTTCTTATAGGTAATATAATTAGCAGGAGGAAAGCCCACGACTTCTCTGAACTTGACTTTAAAACGTGATAGGGAATATCCGGAAACAACAGCAAGTTCCTTCAGATTCGGACTCTCCAGAAAATGTCTATCGATGACTTCCAGAACCCGTTTTATATTTTCATCCCGGATACTCTTTGACTCTCTCCGTACCGGTATGAACTCAGGAATTTTAAAGAGAAAGGTACACAGATACTGCACTCCCAGCATAATCGAGAAAGAGTCGTTATCTCCGATATTATTGAATGCCATGCTGAGCAGTTTCTGATCTGAGGTGGTAAACCGGAGATGACGGTGATTCAGGGTGGTCAGAAGATCATAAAGGGCCCGGGAATATTCCGGATTAAGACCGAGGAGATCATCCTTTTTACTGACATCAATCTGCATTCCATAGAAGGAACAGGGGCTCAGATCATTGCTGCTGGAATAATGGGGTTCAAAGGGGAACGAAATAAACAGCTCATTCCCGGTAATGGTATAGGTCTTGTCCTGAACATGGCAGCTCCGTTTTCCCTTGCTCAGGCAATGGATTTCAATAATATCCGAATGGTGGTGAAGGGGTGTCGGCCGGGAGGCAGTGGGCATACTCCAGTGGGCAAAGTTCTTGAGTCCCGAGATGCCGTGATGGTCATAGGTTATGGTCTTGTTATTCTTTTCCCAGCAAAACTCATCAATCAGTTCCAGCACTCTCTGCTCCTTAAAATGTTAGAAAAAATACTAAAAATTATCCTGAATGCATCAGTATACAAACCGTAATTATACTACAGATACATCAGGATCAACATGATAAATGATAGTGACAACAACAGGTAAGGTATACAAATGATAAAATCAATTCCAGACGGTGTCTGGCCAGTCATGCTCACCCCCTATACAGAGGATGACAAAATCGATTACGACGGAATACTTGAAATGCTGGAGTGGTATGCAGCGGGAAATGTATCCGGAATTTTTGCAGTCTGTCAATCCAGCGAAATGTTCTTCCTGTCCAGAGAGGAACGTCTGGAACTGGCATCATTTATTATGAAAAACAAACCCGAGGGGCTGGGAATCATTGCATCCGGCCATGTTGCTCCCACGCTGGAAGAACAGATAGATGAAGCCCTGGCCATAATCGATACCGGTGTGGATTCCTATGTATTTATTACTAACCAGTTTGCCGGGCAGGATGAAAGTGAAGATACAGCCAAAAAGAGAATTGAGGCTCTTCTGGAAGGTATAGAGGCGGATAGTTTCGGCATATATGAATGCCCCCACCCCTACAAGCGCCTGATGTCGCCGAAGCTCCTGTCCTGGTGTGCCCAGACAGGGAAATTCAGCTTTTTGAAAGATACCTGCTGCAGCCTTCCTGAACTGAAGGCAAAACTTCAGGCTGTAGAAGGAACACCACTGAAAATTTTCAACGCCAATGCGGCAACCCTGTTGGAAAGCCTCAAAATGGGAGCCGCCGGATACAGCGGCATCATGGCCAATTTCCATGCGGATCTGTACAGCTGGCTGTGCAGTAACTTCGAAAAAGATCCCAAAAAGGCCTCCATCCTTCAGGATCTTCTGGGTTTTGCCAGCACCATAGAGTGTCAGATGTACCCGGTCAATGCCAAATACCATATGGAACTGGATGGACTGAATATCAACCTGTTCAGCAGGATGCAGGACTTTACAAAGTTCACACCCAACCGGCAGATGGAGATAGAACAGATGAGGCGGTCTGTGAACCTTATGAGATCGCAGATAGGTATATGGAATTAGCCCCGAAAGGGGATAATAAAGTAGATACAAGGAGAAAAGAATGAAAAAGAGTGCATTATTGATGATGGTTCTTATGCTGAGTACCGGTATGTTTCTCTGGGCAAATGGTGCCCAGGAATCAGACAGCAGCAAACCTGTTGAGATTATTTTTACATCAGTCTCAATACCCGGAGATTCCCATACAGAGGCCATGTATGTATTTGCAGACAAAGTGAAGGAACTGACCGGTGGATCAGTGGAAGTCAAAGTATACGACAGCGCCACTCTCTTTACTCAGGAGAATGAGTATGATGCGGTTATCAGCGGACAGGCGGATATGGCTTATATCTCCTTCCCCACACTGGCAACTCAGATTCCCTCATTCAGTATGTTCGGTTCCGGTTATTTCTTCAGTTCCTATGACCATATGACTTCAGTTCTCAACGGAGATATAGCCAAAGACAGCATCTGGCCCACAGTTCATGAGCTCGGTCTTCAGCCCCTGGGCAGCATGTATCTCGGTTCCCGTGTTGTAAACACCAAAGACAAGATGATCAACAGCTATGCGGATATGGAGGGAGTTCTCCTGAGAATGCCCGGTTCCGAATCCTGGCTCTTTCTGGGAGAGGCTCTGGGTGCCAACCCCACTCCCCTGTCATTCAGCGAACTGTACACAGCCCTGCAGACAGGAGCCGTCGGGGGACAGGACAACCCTCTTCCCACTGTGGAAAGCGCCAAGTTCTATGAAGTCACCAAATATCTTGCCATTACCAACCATGTTATCGACTCCATTATGCCCTGTGTGAATCTGGACAAATGGAACATGCTCAGTGCCGATCAACAGGATGCGGTAATGGAAGCCATGGCCTATGCCATCGACTTTAACGACAAAGAAAGAATTGCCAGAGAAAACAGCCTTGTTGAATTCTTCGAAGGTGAAGGAATGGTGGTAACCTACCCCGATATCACAGAGTTCAGAGATAATGTTCAGGCAGCATACGCCGGCAACTCAGCCATGACCTCCACTTGGGACATGGATCTGTATGCCAAAGTTCAGAGCATGGCCAAATAAAGGGCTTAAAAAAACTCTATGATACAATAGAAGCGTGGAGGACCTTCCCCCGGAGGGCCCTCCATTCTTTTCTTATTAGGATGATAAATTATGGATGCAGTTAAAAAAATCGGCAAAGCCCTGATGTACCTTCTCGGAACAATCATTCCGAACCTGACCTTTCTAATGATTTTCATAACATTCATGGTCACCATTGTCTCCCGGTACGTCCTGAAGGCACCGGTTCCCTGGGCCTATGAAATCAGTATTCTGGCCTATATGTGGACCATGTTTTTCGGTGTGGGTAAAGCGATGGCAAATGATGAACATGTTGTTTTCGGACTGGTCTACGACCATGTGGGTCCCCGGACAAAAATCATTTTTGAACTTCTGAACAGCCTGATCCTCGGGGGCCTGCTGATGGCGGTATTTTTGCCCTCTGTCCAGTCCCTCCTGGCCAAACGGATGGTGACGGGTGTTCTGAAGCTCCCCTACACCCTAGTGTTTTCACCGCTGATCTATATGTTTGCCGAAATGCTTGTCAGAAGCGTTCTCTCCTGCCGGCAGCATCTGAAGAATCTGAGTCAGGAAATGAAAAAAGCCGAAGGTGATTCCTAATGAATATAGTACTGATATTGTTTTTAATCCTGGCATTCTGTTTTATCATCCGTATGCCTGTTTCCATGGCCATGCTGTCGGCTTCCATCAGTTATTTTCTGATCAGCGGCAGAAGTCTGGAGCAGGTCTTTACGGTTATGTCCGGAAATATGTTCTCCAACTATACAATGCTGGCAGCGCCCCTTTTTATCTTTATGGCCAATGTCATGAACGAAGGGGAGATTACAGATAAACTGTTCAAGTTCTGCAACGGTCTGTTCGGGCGGCTGAGAGGGGGAACGGCTCAGGTGAATGTGGCGGCGTCTCTGATCTTCTCCGGTATGACCGGTTCCGCCATCGCCGATGCCTCGGGCATAGGTCTTATGGAAATTGAACAGATGAAAAAAGAAGGGTATGACTCCTCCTTCAGCTGTGCCCTTACAGCGGCATCCGCTACGGTGGGACCCATTTTTCCTCCCAGTATTCCCATGGTTATCTATGCCATGCTGTCGGGAGCTTCCATCGGAAAGCTCTTTATGGGCGGGATGATCCCGGGGGTCATACTCTCCTTTATGCTGATGATCTATGTGGCCATTATCTCTGCCAAACGGAAGTACCCCCGGGGTGAACTGATGGCCATAGGAAAATTCATCAGAGTCACAGTCAGCGCCCTGCCGGCACTGTTCACAGTGGTCCTCCTCCTGGGAGGGATTTACCTGGGAGTTGTAACCCCCACAGAAGCCGGAGCTCTGGCATCAAGCTATGCCATTCTGATATCCATTATCATCTACAGAAATCTGGGACCCGAAAAGTTCTGGCGCATAATAAAAAAGAGCGCCGCCAATACAGCCACCCTGGCTCTCCTGGCGGGAACATCCATGCTGTTCTCCTACATTATCGCCCTCGAACAGGTCCCCCGGGCCATTGCCTCTGTGGTAATGGGAATAACAGAAAACAAGCTGATTTTCCTGATGGTTGTGAATGTGGTATTTCTGCTTCTGGGCTGTGTTCTGGATGTGAGTACAATTCAGCTGGTATTTGTTCCCATGGTCCTTCCCCTTGTGAAGGCCTTTGGAATAGATCTGGTTCACTTTGGTGTTATCATCTGTTTCAATATGATGATCGGTCTCTCGACACCACCCTTCGGGATGCTGCTCTTTATTGTGTCGGGACTCGGGAAAACCCGGATCAGCGGCGTCATCCGTGAAATCATACCCATGATAATTGTCATGATCATCGTCCTTCTGCTGATCACCTACATACCGGATATTGTCATGTACCTTCCCGACAGGCTTATGTAGGCAGACAGTCAGATTATGACAACAATAAAGGACCTGATTCTCCGATTAAACAGCAGTGAACCTGCCTACCGTTCGGCTCCGTTCTGGGCATGGAATGATTCCCTTGCCCCGGACAGGCTGACAGAACAAATGGACGGGATGAGGGAACAGGGAATCAGAGGTTTTTTCATCCATTCCCGGGAAGGCCTGGAGACTGAATATCTGTCACAGGAGTGGATGGACTGTGCGGAAAAAGTAACAGACCATGCCGGAAAGACAGAGATGGAAGTCTGGATCTATGATGAGGACACATGGCCCTCAGGCAGTGCCGGAGGGAGTGTCAGTGCCTCTGATCCGGAACAGTATACGGCGGCAGGACTGACCATTGAGCTGCTGTCTCTGCATGAAGAACAGGTACTCCCGGCTCTGAAAAAGACCCTTGTTTCTGATCACCGGATCATTGCTATATACAGTGCTGAAGTCGCAAAGGATCTGACAGAAATACGCAGTTTTGATTTGATCCCTCTGCCGATTGAGGAGCCCCTTCCGGCACCGGAGGGCAAAGTGCTGATTTTCCGTTTGGAACGGTCCGCCTCATCCGAATGGTATAACGGCTCGGCTCCCAGCGACAATCTGAATCCGAAGGCGGTCAGACAGTTTCTGAACACCACTCATGAGGCCTACGCCGGCCGCCTGTCACAGCACTTCGGCTCCGTGATCAAAGGGTTTTTCACAGATGAACCCAATATCTGTGATTTTTTTGCCCGCTTTACCAACGGGCTGGCCTGGCTTCCCTGGAGCTCTGATTTCCCCCGGATTTTCAAAGAGAAACGGGGATACTCTGTCCTGGAGATCCTGCCCCTCCTATTCTTTGATACTGAAGGCTCGGAAAAAGCCCGTTATGACTACTGGCTGACAATGACGGAACTCTTTGTCTCCTCCTATACAAAACAGATTTATGACTGGTGCAGTGATAAGGATCTTATGCTCACAGGGCATATGCTGTATGAAAATGACCTGGGCTACGGTGTGCGCTGCAACGGAGCTGTCATGCCTCATTACAGATATATGCACGCTCCGGGGATCGATCTGTTAGGGGATCAGCGGCAGGAGTATCTGACCGTAAAACAATGCACCAGCGTGGCCAACCAGTTCAGAAGAGAGCGGGTCGTGAGTGAGATGTACGGCTGTACGGGCTGGGATTTCAGCTTTGCCGGTCAGAAGAGACTGGGGGACTGGCAGTTTATCATGGGAGTAACCCAGCGCTGTCAGCATCTGGCCCTCTATTCCATCAGCGGCTGCAGGAAAAGGGACTATCCCCCCGCCTTCAACTACCAGTCCACCTGGTGGAAGTATTCGCAGCTGCTGGAGGAGTACTTTCAGAGGCTGGGAGCCTGTACAACAACAGGCACAGTATTCCGTGACATCCTGATGATTCACCCTGTGGGAAGCTTCTGGATGAAATCCGGCAGTACCCTGAATGAGGACCTCTCCAAAGTCTATATGAATATGGGCTGGCTGGATAAACATTTTCAGAAACTGAACAGAGAGGGAGACTATTACAATAAACTGACCGAACAGCTTCTGCGGCATCACTATGATTTTGATTTCGGTGATGAGCTGATTATGAAAGAAGTCTCCCGGGTAAGGGGCCGCCGGATTCAGGTGGGAGAACACAGCTACTCCCAGGTGATTGTTCCCCCTCTGGAAACTCTTATGGAATCAACAGCAGAACTGCTGCTGCAGTTTCTGGATGCAGGGGGACAGGTCTGCTGGATGACTCCCCTGCCCTCAAGGCTGGACGCCCGTGATTCCGACAGGCTGAGGCCTCTGATCAGACATGAAAACAGCCGGATTGCCGGCGGTGTCACTGAGCTGAGAGCTCTGCTTTCAGACAATGTGAAACGCCCGGTAAGAGTTCAGGATTCTTTCGGGAAAGAGAGAAGTGAACTGCTCTCCATGACCCGGAACCTGAAAGACGGACAGGTTGTTACTGTAACCAATACCAGCGACAGGACTCTTGATGATGTTGATCTGATCTTCAGCACCTATGGCAAAGTGACAGCGCTGGACCCCCTGACAGGAAATCAAAGCAGTGAAACAATACAGATCAGATCTACGGGAGAAATGATCCTGAAAAAGGGCTTTGCTCCCGAAGAGACAAAAATCTTCTTGATTGATAATACAGAAAATCCGGAAACAGCCGGGGAGCTGCCTCTGCCCTATAGACATCCCCATGATGCTGTCGACCTGGTCTACGGCTTTCCTCTCTCCTCTCCGGTGACCCTGACCAGCGAGAATGCCCTGACCCTGGACCGCTGCTCATTCCGGATATCCGATTCGGATGAAGACTGGAGCAGGGAAATGCCGGTCTGGAAAGCACAGAAAGTGATACGGGAAGGATTCGGAATGCAGTCGGTTTATTACAACGGTGCCCCCCAGCGGTATTTATGGATTGACCGGGACAAGGCATACCCCGTGAGCCTGCGTTTCACCTTTCATGTGGAGACTCTTCCCGAAGAGGCTGTCTATGCCGCTGTCGAGAAATCACAGCAGATGACCGTCAGATGCAACGGAGAGCTATGTTCTCCCGCGGAAGCATGGTTCCTGGACAAGGATATACAGACTCACAGAATTTCATCCCTCCAGGCAGGCCTGAACACCCTTATAATAGATGTCCCCTATACCAGTGCAGCAGAGCTGGAGGATGTGTATATAACCGGCCGCTTCGGAGTGTCTCCGGAGCGTCGAATAACAGAATATCCAGAGAAACTGAAGCGGGGAGACTGGACCCTGCAGGGGCTGAAACACTACCCGGGAAGCTGCATCTACAGGTACACGGTCCCCGAACTTGCGGCTGATGAATCAGGACGTCCCCTCTTTCTGAAAATAGGTTCATTTAAGGGGGCTCTGGCAGTCATCCGCATCAATGGACAGGAGCCGGTTTATGTACTGAGAGAGAGTTCACTACCTGTGGATACTCTGATCATCCCCGGAACAGAAACAAATTTAGAGATTGAGATTGTTGGAGACCTCCGCAATACCCTGGGGCCCCTACACCGTTCGGCATCGGTGTGCAGCAGAATCAGCTGGGAGGATTTTCACCCCTCCGGCCCTGCCTGTACCGAAGACTATGTCACCGAACCCATGGGGCTGATGGGAGAGGTGTATCTGCATTACAGAAACTAAACCCGATTCAGACTAAAAAAGCTGCTGCAAAACAGTGCACAGTTTCACAGCAGCTTTTATTGATCAATTCATTCCGATATTTTCAAAATCAGAGAAACAATATCTACAGGCCTTTAAACTCCCATCCCAGATAGCGCACTAAAGCTTCTTCGACTATATCAGAGACATTGCCCCGAACCATGGCCACATGGTGCTCAAAACCGCCGCGGCAGACATGCTCCATAACATCATTCAACCGGGGAACTTTACACACGGCTATGCCGCCGTCCATTCCGTAGGGCTCATCCACAAAAGCTCCTTCCCCGGCATAGGCTTTGAGAGTTCCCCGGGAATCATCTGAAGACACCCTGAAATAGGTCATCTCTCCAGGAGCCACCTTGCCTTTAATGGCGCCAAAGCATTTCTCCTGTCCCAGCGAAGCTCCCAGAATATCGAGCTGGGATATCTCCACGGGATTCCCCATAAAGCTGGCTGGATAGTTACTGCAGTGGGTGCAGACACACAGATCCCTGTCATAGTCAAAATTGTTGTTCCAGTCCAGGAATCCGGGGGCTTCTTCGGCGGCCAGACGGAGGATATACATGGAAAGGGCCCCGGCCACATCCATTTCGCAGGCGGAAGGACAACCGATCTCCCCCATCATGCTCATGGAGAGACAGGTGGCACAGCCGTAGTTGTTCTGAATACTGTCCCAGCACTGAACGGCTGTGGCGTCCAGCTTATTGTCTGCCACAAAGCGGTCAATCACCACAGACAGTTTAGCCTGCTTCATGACTTCATTGCCCTTGATATACTCGGGAACGGTTCCATAACCGTGGATTTTCTTAATCTTTTCGCTAACATCCGCCTCATCATCCGCAAGAGCTTCTGCTGCAAAAATAACTTCCGACAGATCAACAGGAACAACAGTGATTCCGGCTTTCTGCATCAGCTTCTCGCTGAAACGGACCGTCTGGAATGCACCGGGCCTTGTTCCGATGGCACCGATTCTGGCACCCTTCACTCCTCTGACCACACGGCAGACACCGGCAAAGCGGTCCAGATCGGCAGAAAACTCCTCGGATTTGATGTCACAGGTGTGACTGGATGTATTGGTAAAAGGTATACCGTACTGATACAGGTTGTTGCAGACCGATATTTTTCCACAGAAGGCATCCCGTCTGTGCAGAACATCAACCTTGTCATTCTGATCATTGGAGGCCTGAACCAGAACGGGAACTCCCAGATCTGCCAGATTTATAGAATTGACGACCCCAATCTCATCACCGAAGTTGGGTAGAATTACAACAATACCGTCAATGATATCCCGGTTAGCTTTGAACAGGGCTGCACATTTTTCTGCATCCTCATACCCTTCAACCACACCTGTAGGCGTTTCTGAGCTGTCCAGAATAATGGCATCTATCCCTTTATTATTTAAAACATCCAGGATCTCCACTCTGCCCGCTGCGGCCAGTTCGGGATTAAAGAACCCCCGGGTTCCGACGATGACTCCAAAGGTCATTTTCTGTTTTTTCATGCTGTTTTTTCCTTCTGTACTTTTTTATCTTTCTGTTCTGTAGACCGGGCATTCATTTTCTGCTGCATCTGGTCAAAAACGACAGCCGCAATAATTACAAAACCCTTAATAACGTTCTGCCAGAATTCGGAAACCCCCAGCATAACCAGACCGTCACTGAGAACACCTATAACAAAGGCCCCCACAATCGTACCGGTTACAGTTCCGATTCCTCCGGAAAGAGAGGTCCCCCCCAGAACGGCAGCAGCGATAGCATTCATCTCATAACTTTCACCGGTTGCCGGATGGGAAGCCACCAGCTGACTGGAAATAATAAGACCGACCATGGCGGCACAGAATCCGGAAAACATATACACCAGAGTAGTGGTTCGTCCCACCTGAACCCCAGAGAGTTCGGCAGCCCGTTTATTACCGCCGATGGCATAGATATGACGGCCCAGAGGAGTTTTTCTGGAAATATAAAGGGTCACCAGAAGCAGTACAATCATAATCCATATGGACAGGGGTATTCCAAGAATCCTGCCGGCTCCCAGAATGGGGAAGCCTGTATTCCCCAACTCGGGCTTTCCCTGAAGATTGGGGAAGGTTGCCCCGCCGGAACGGATATTGGCAAATCCTCTGGCAATGTACATAATCCCCAGAGTCCCGATAAAGGGAGCCACATTCAGCTTTGTAATCATCAGGCCGTTCACGGCTCCCAGAAGCACACCCAGAACCAGACAGATCAGCATGATCACAAGAACATGAAAATAGATGGTAATTCCGAACAGATTCAGAACCAGACCTTCATGTATAAGACCTCCGGCGATCATACCGGTCAATCCCACAATAGATCCCACAGAGAGGTCGATTCCTCCGGTAATAATAACAAAGGTCATTCCTATAGCCAGAATTCCGGTAATAGCCACATGCTTGGCAATGGTGACCAGATTCAGGGGATGAAGGAAATTGATCCCTTTTCCGCTCTGAAGGAGAATAGTGAATACAATAGTCAGGAGAACCAGAGCGATTACGGTTCTCAGCTGCAGCAGCACCATTCCAACGGATATATCTTTTCTCTTTAGACTACTCATGCTTTTTCCCTTTTTGTTCTTTGAGATGTTGTCATATGCCCAATGGCGGAAGCATTAACAAGCGCCTCCTCACTTATCTCGTTTTTCTCAAAATGACCGGTGACTTTCCCTTTTGACAGAACAATAACCCTGTCGCAGATAGCCATGATCTCCTTGATTTCCGAGGTAACCAGCAGTATCCCGAGCCCTTTCTCGGCAAGATCATTCATAATATTGAAGATCTCACCTTTGGCTCCCACATCGATTCCCCGGGTCGGTTCATCCAGAAGAAGAACCTTGGGGTTTGTCAGCAGGCTCTTGCCGAAAACGACCTTCTGCTGATTTCCACCGCTGAGAGAGGTAATCAGAACCTCCGGACCAGCGGCCTTAATGGACATCCCCTGAAACATATTATCAACACTCTCGGTCTCTTTTTTTGAACCGATATGGACTTTTTTCTGGACAATCCTCCAGAGTCCGGCCAGTGTCAGGTTATGGGAAACGCTCATGGACTGAACCAGTCCTTCCCTCTGCCGGTCTTCCGGCACAAGAGCGATACCCTTCTGTATGCGGTCTCGGATATCGGGTTCACCCAATACTTCATCATCACAGACAATCTCTCCTGAAATATCTTCATGAAGACCCATGATGGACTCCAGAAGCTCCGACCGTCCGGCTCCCAGAAGACCGTAAATCCCCAGGACCTCTCCCTTCTTCAACTCCAGAGAGACATTGTTCAACAGGGGTTCTTCAACAGATCCCTGAAGAAAAAGATCCTTTACAGACAGAACGGTTTTACCGATAGAACGGTTCCCGGAGTGAAAGATCTTGCTGGAATCGCCGCCAACCATGGAACTGACGATCCATTGGAGGTTAACCTCTTCCATGGGTTTTTCAGTAATAAGAGCACCGTCTCTTAATACAGTGATATAGTCTCCAATCTGAATAAGCTCTTCCAGACGGTGGGAGATATAAATGATGGTAACTCCATTTTCTTTCAGTTCATCAATAATCTGAAACAGGACATCCACTTCTGTCTTGGACAGGGCGGATGTAGGCTCATCCATAATGAGAATGGAAACCTCTTCAGACAGGGCTTTGGCTATTTCTACAATCTGCTGCTGCCCTACCTTGAGATTCTGAACCAGGGTCCGGGGATCAATATCCTGTTCCAGCTTTTTCATCAAATCAGCAGCCCGGCTTTCCTGCTCTTTATGATCGATCCATCCCGGCCTGGACTCCAGTTCCTTACCGAGAAAGATATTTTCTGCAACATTCATATTGGGAAAAAGATTCAGTTCCTGGTAAATAATCCCGATGCCCTGCTCTGACGCAGTCTTTGGAGTAAAATGGGTAAAAACAGAACCATTGTGGGTTATTTTACCGCTGGTGGGAGTTTCAACTCCCGATAATATTTTCATCAGAGTGGATTTTCCTGCACCGTTTTCTCCAACCAGCACATTGACCTTTCCCTGATAGACATTGAAATCCACACCCTTCAGGGCCGTGGTTCCAGGATATACTTTTCTTATACCTTCAGCCTTGAGAATAACATTATTTTCCATGGTCATTCTCCGGTTGACAGGTCTAAAATGACTGGTGTAATGATAACCTTGCCTTCCTTATCCATCAGAAAGACACCGTAAAACGAAACCCGGCTGTTTTCCGGAACAGTATCGCCCAGGCCGGCAGTTACATTATCCCGAACATAAAAGTTGATTTCTCTTGAAATATTGGCGAACTCTATCTGATTGGAAAAGTCCCCGAAATTGATAAAGGAAAGGGCATCCCGCACAGCACTGAGTTTAAAAACGGGTCCCACCTGAATGGCACAAAGTCCATCACTTAGATCACTCTGATCAATATAAAGATAACCCACAGCAGAATCACGGTTCAGTTCTTTTACCGCATACTCGCCTTTCACAATATAGGCGTAAGGAGAAGTATCCTCTTTTCTGATACCGTATTTTTTTTCAGCCTCTTCCTGGTCTGAACCCAGTAGATCGATCAGATCCTCCAGCTGAACCGCATTATCCCTGATTTCAGGAATAATCTGGCTGTCCCAGTTTTCCTTTACATAACTGGCCGCATCAAAATCTTTACTTTCAAAATAGAAGGTAACATCACCCTGACTCTTCTTGCCCTTCTCATCATGCCGTACAACAGTACAGGAAGCAAAAAAAGAAATGATCAGGATTAAAACCAAGATTTTGAATATTCTTTTTAACATATAAACTCCCGGCAAATCTGCTCCGGCCCTGTATCAATGCCGGAGCAGAATGTCATTTGAAATCTGTAATCAGTCAGCTAATACAAAGTTGTCCAGTTTTTTAGCATTGGAACTGTCAATCAGAACACAGTCGGTCAGCTGTTTTTCAGGCTTTCCGGTGCTTCCTGTCTTAATGAACTGATCAGCCTGTTCTACTGCCATAATAGCATTGGTTGCACAGGTCTGGAGAACAGTTGCCTTGATTTCACCATTAATGATGGAATCTCTTACATCATTGCTTCCGTCAAATCCGACAACAATGACATCGCCCATACCGGCGGCATTCAGAGCAGCCATAGCTCCCATGGCCATTGTATCATTACCACAGATAACGCCTTCGATATCGGGATTTGCCTGAAGAATGGATTCCATTTTTTCGAACGCTTCGGTCTGGCTCCAGTTGGCACTCTGACGGGCGACCATTTCCATTCCGGGATACTGGTCAATGATTTCATGATATCCCTTGGAGCGGATTCCCGCATTTGTATCAGATTCTTTTCCAACCAGCTCGACGAACTTTCCGGATTCACCCATAAGCTCAACAAACTTTTCTCCGCCCAGAAGAGCTCCCTGATAGTTGTTGGAAACAATCTGGCTTACAGCCAGTCCTGTCTCATTGATTTCACGGTCAATAAGAAATGTAGGAATACCGGCTTCTTTTGCTTTTTTAATAGCACCAATTGTAGCATCTGCCCCTGCATTGTCACAGATAATGGCTACAGCACCGCTGGCTATAGCTGTATCAAAATGCTGGTCCTGTTTATTGGCATCATCATCATGGGAAACAACCAGAGTTGTATACCCCAGCTCTTTGGCCGCTGCATCTGCAGCAACCGCTTCAGTTTTAAAGAAAGGATTATCATGTGACGGTGTTATAATAACCATCAGTTTACTGCCATCAGCACCACCTTCCTGCTGTCCACCGGCAAACAGACTGAACGATACAGTCAGTACCATCAATAATACGAATAACCTTTTGACCATCTTGGCCTCCTCTGTTTTCATTTACCTACGTTTTATCACGGCAATTTCCTGCTGTCAACTTTTATTTTTGTTTTTGTTTACGTTTGACCTACTTTTACCACATTTGATTTTCGTTTCTTTTCGTTTTAGATTGACAAATAAAAAATAGGGTGCTATTGTCTGTATTATCACCAAAAGGAAAGGATTGATGAGATGAGAAATCCATTCAGCTTAAATCCATCGGAAATATCCGGGAAAGCAAAAAACATAAGACAAAGTATTATTTATATGAATTCAACTGCCGGAGCCGGTCATACTGGAGCCGATCTTTCTGAGACTGATATTCTGGCCAGCCTCTACTTCAACATCCTGGGCTATGATCCGGATAATCTGAAAGACCCGGAACGAGACCGGTTCATCCTGAGCAAAGGTCATGGCGTCGGAGGATATTACTGTACACTGGCAGAAGCCGGGATTCTTGATAAATCCCAGCTGGACAGCTATCTGAAAAAAGACTCCCTCCTCCCCGGCCATCCGGTCAGACAGAAAACTCCTGGCATTGAATTCAATACGGGAGCCCTGGGACACGGACTTCCGGCAGCAGCCGGTCTGGCTCTGGCTGCCAAAAAACAAAACAAAACCTACAAAACTATTGTTCTTCTGGGAGATGGAGAGCTGGAGGAAGGATCCAACTGGGAAGCCTCCATGGCAGCGGCTCATTTTCAGCTGGATAATCTGATTGTGATCGTTGACCGGAACGGACTGCAGCTTGCCGACAGAACGGAAATAATTATGGCTCTGGAACCATTGGACAGAAAGTTTGAATCCTTCGGTTATTCCGTTCAGAAAATTGATGGCAATAATCCCGAAGAAATCATTGATGCTGTAGAGCTCTGTACACCGGGAGGCGGAAAACCCCATCTGATTCTGGCCTCAACAACCAAAGGAAAAGGGGTTTCCTTTATAGAAGATCAGCCTGCCTGGCACCATAAGATTCCGGTGGGAGACGAAATAAAAAAAGCAATCGAGGAACTGGAATAAATGAAAACAGAAATAAGAGATGTATTTATTCAAACTCTTTCAGCTCTGAGAGAGTCAAACGAGCTGCTGACAGTTCTTGTCAGCGACTCCAGCTCAACATGCAGAATTAAGCCATTTATGGAAAAATATCCAGATTCCGTAGTGAATGTAGGCATCGCCGAACAGAATCTTGTGGGCATGGCGGCAGGGATGTCTCTGGGGGGAATGATACCCTTTACAGCCAATGCGGCTCCCTTTCTGATGGGACGTTCAAACGAACAGGTAAAAACCGACATCTGCTATTCCAACACCAATGTGAAACTGGTTGGACTGAACCCCGGATTTGCCTATGGTTCTCTGGGACCGACCCATCACTGCCTGGACGACCTGTCTACAGCTTTATCCTTCGGCAATATTGAGGTTCTTGTTCCTTCAGACCCGGAAGAAACAGCTCAGATGACAGAATACGCTTTCCGGAAGGAAGGCCCTGTTTATATCAGACTGGACAGTTTCAAAGCCGAGTCCATCCATCCGGATGATTACATCTTTCAGGTCGGTGAACCTGTTCAGCTTACAGAAGGAACAGACCTGACTATCGTTACGACAGGAACTATTGTTCATGAAGCTCTGGAAGCAGAAAAAGAACTGAAAGCGAAAGGGTTTTCCGTACAGCTGATCACCCTGCCGTCCCTGCGGCCACTGAACAGAAAAGCTCTGACCAGTCTGCTTCAAAACACGGGGAAGCTGCTTAGTGTAGAGGAACACAGCGTACATGGCGGCCTTGGAGCTCTTCTCGCCGATCTGATTCTTGAATCCGGACTGAATATGCGGTTCAGAAAACTGGGTGTTCCTGAAGGGGAATTTGCCCCGGCCTCTCCCAGAGAAGATATTAAAGCTGGCTATAAACTGAATGCCCCGGGTATAATTGAAGAGAGCATCAGGCTTATCAAGGGATGAACAACATGGACAAATCACTCATACTCGCCATTGATCAGGGCACCAGCGGTTCAAAGGCTGTTATTTTCGACAGAAACGGAGAGATCATCAGCGATGGAAGAGCCCCTCTGGAATCTCTGTATCCCCGGGAAGGATATGTGGAGCAGCGGGGAGAGGATATTTATTCTTCTGTTCTTGAAGCTGTTGCCAATTCAGTGGAACAGGCTGAATCCAAAGGATTTTCAAGAAAAGATATCCGCTGCTGCGGAATATCCAATCAGCGGGAAACATTTATTCTATGGGATAAAAAGGGAAAACCCCTCCACAACGCCGTTGTATGGCAGTGCAAAAGATCGATTCAGACCTGTCTGGATCTGAAATCAGCCGGTCATGAAGAAACAGTGAGAAAAAAAACGGGACTCTTTCTGGACCCCTATTTTTCGGGAACCAAGGCGGCATGGCTCAAAAACAATGATGCGGCCACCGGAGAAGCACTCCGCAAGGGGGAGGCTTTTTTCGGAACCGTCGACAGTTGGCTGCTGTACTGCCTCACCGGAGGAAAAGAGTATAAAACCGATTACAGCAATGCTTCCCGGACCCTCTTTTTCAACCTCGGCAGCCTGAACTGGGACAGTGAAATTCTGGAGATTTTCGGACTCGGAAATCTCAACCTGCCTGAAGCCCTTCCCTCGGACTCGGAGTTCGGATCTTCCGACTTCAACGGCATACTGCCTCAGGAGATTCCCATTTCCGGAATTCTGGGAGATTCCCACGCTGCGGCATTCGGAGAGCGCTGTTTTGAGCCCGGTGATGCCAAGGCAACTATGGGAACAGGTTCCTCCATACTGATGAATACGGGGGATATGGTGTCCCCGGATGATACAAAAATGGTCTCCACCATCTGCTGGAGCACAAAAAATAAAGTGTCCTATGCCCTTGAAGGGATTATCGTCAGCTGCGGATCAACTCTGAACTGGATCAGCTCGAAACTCGGTTTTTTCAAAGACGGCAGGGAGGCTGATACAATAGCCATGTCCCTTGAGGATAACGGTAATGTGTATCTGGTACCCGCATTCAGCGGCCTTGGAGCTCCCTGGTGGAAAATGGAGGCGAAGGGAGAGATTCATGGACTCACCTTCGGAACGGATAAAAAACACATTGTAAGAGCCGGCCTCGAGTCCATATCCTATCAGGTAACTGATGTCATCAAAGCAATGAAAAAAGACAGCGGAACCGAGCTGAAATCCCTTCAGATAGACGGAGGCATATCCGCAAGTCCTTTTATCCAGGATATGCTGGGAACCCTCCTCCCTCTGGATTTATACAGATGTACCCTCAAGGAAGCATCCGCTCTGGGAGCAGCATTTATAGCCGGTCTTGGCGCGGGTATTTACGAATCTGTTGAAGAGATAGGAAATCTCCCCTATAATCGCAAGCAGATACTTAAGGATCAAAACAAGATATATGAGGAATCATATATTAAATGGCTAACGATTCTGGAGGAGCTTTCATAATGCTTGCTGAACAGAGAAGAGAAAAGATACTCGAGTTAATCCGTGAGAACGGTAATGTCAGAGTGAACTATCTCAGTAAACTGTTCAGCGTATCAGAACCTACAATCCGTCAGGATCTGGATAAGATTGAAGCCACAGGTGAAATAGCCAGAGATCATGGCGGAGCCTACCTGAAAAATATGCAGGTTTCCGTCTCCAGCCTCTCTCTTGAACACAGAGAGAATATGGATCTGAAACAGAAGATCGGAAAAAAAGCGGCCGAGTTCGTCCGGCCCGGTACTTCCATCATAATGGATTCCGGAACCACGGTAACCGAACTGGCCGGGGCCCTGAAAGGTTCAAAAGACCTAAGAATCATCACCAACAGCCTCAATATTGCCCTTATTCTCGGAGCCGAACCCAATATGGAAGTTCATATGACAGGCGGTGAGTTCAAGGCTCCGACTCTGAGTCTTACCGGTGAAAAAGCGGCAGCTTTCTTCGGGAATATGCATGCCCAGCAGCTTTTCCTGGCAACCGCTGGAATATCGATCAGCGGGGGCCTCACCTACCCCGGATTCAGCGATATCCCGGTTAAACAGGCCATGATCGATTCTGCAGAAGAGGTATATCTGCTGGCTGATTCCACAAAAATCAATAAAGTGGCATTTGCCGCTCTGAAATCTCTGGATAAAATAGACTACCTGATAACGGATGACGGCATCTCTGATGATGATATTCAGTCTTTCAGTCAGTTCGGTATTAAAGTGATTATCGCCTGATTTTTATCTGTCTTCTTAAACTGCGTTGTTCAGATTTTCCATTTCGATACAGGCCATCAGAAAAGCACCGATTCCAATCAGACTCCCCTTTCCGGATCTCTGAACTTAATCAGGGACTTGATGAGACTGGCCAGAATTTCAATAAGGGCATCCCGGTCTTTATGGCCTGAAGGCAGAAAATCCAGAACATCCACCAGAGCCATTACAAACCACCCTTCGGCCCTGCACCAGAAATTAGCAGAACAGCCGCTTTTTCTGTCAGCCCATAACTGCTCTCTGTTTTCTGAGTGATATTGAGGCTTTTTTATATTTCTCTTCCCCGGTTTCACGGTAAAGAAAAAGAAGAGTTTTCCCATTATTGATATTATCAATATTATACTCATCCTGAGAGTAATTAAAGATTTCTCCCCTCTCACTGACCAGTTCATCCATATTTTTTTTGATATAAAAAAAATGGTCCGGATTGTGATATTTTTTCCAGACCATTTCAATGCCTTTAAACAGAACCCCATAATCATAAGACCAGACTTTATCCAGAACAGGATTGTTCTTTATAACTGCATCTGTCATCTGCAATGACATTCTTTTTCCTACTGTACTTTCCAGATTGTCACCTCCCGGCTTACTTGTTCAACTCCTTCAAATAAATATAGGCCAGGAGAAAAGGAGCAATTCCCTTGGCTTCATTTTCTACAACAGGCTCAGACATATAGTAATCAAAACTTCCGTCTCTCTTCTGCTCGCCTCCCAGACCAGCCACAAGGCAGATTCCTCCAAGAGTCAGAACACCCTGCTTATCCCGATGAAGGTATTTTTCACAGATTCCCAGAAAAGCTTTCCGGCCTGCGGAGTAAAAAGACTCCGGCAAAACTCCCATGAACACAGCCTTTAACACAGCATAGGAGAGGATGGCGGTTCCGCTGGTCTCCAGATAATTCCCCTTATGCCCCCCCTTGTCGACAAGCTGATACCACATTCCGCTTTTTTCCTGATAGGAGAGAAGGGATTCAAGCAGTTCAGAAAATTCTCTGCTCATAAAGCTGTAAAATTCCTTATCCTCCTCCTGGTTCAGGATTTCAAGGATGTCTACAAGCGCCATTACATACCAGCCGATAGCCCGCAACCAGAAGTGGGGAGACAGACCGCTGACAGGATCACACCAGAACATCTTCTTTGATGAATCATAGGCATGATAATAGAGTCCGGATACCTTATCTTTCATAAGAGCGGAAACTGTCTGAAACTGACAGAGGATGTCTTTATAGTTTCTTTTGCCGTTATACCGCTTTTCATATTCAAGATAGAAAGGCTGAGCCATATACAAACCGTCCAGCCAGATCTGATGGGGATATATCTGCTTATGCCAAAAATTACCCTCTGTAGTCCTCGGCTGTACTTTGAGCTGGCCATAGAGAGTATCCATAGCCCTTCTGTATTTTTCCTTTCCGGTATAGTCATACAGTTTAAACAGAACGCTGCCTTCTTTGATAAGGTCCAGATTATACTCATCCCTGTTATAGCTGAGAATGCTCCCGTCTTCCCTTACAAAGTAGTCGATGAACCGGTCACAGAATTCCAGATACTTCTGTTCTGCTGTAAAATCATAAAGATTCATAAAGGCTGTCATCATACAGCCGTCCACATAGGTCCAGCTTGTCTTACTGTTATGACGTATCATCTCCTGATTCCAGACCGGATACTCAGGGCTTGCCCGTCGAAGAATGTCTCCGATGTAATCATCAGTCATGGAAAAGATTTGATTTATATCTTTCATTATCCGTCTCCCGGAGGTCCGGTATCAGAGAGAAAAACAGAACTGTGCCTGATCAGTCTTTTACTTCGACAATAACTCGTTTATACCGGGTCAAAGCCGGAACTCCATTATCCGTAAGGGCCAGAATTATATGTATCGTTCCCTTTGAAAAAACACGCTCTACCGGCACGGTAAACCTTGCTTTTTCCTTGTCGGAATCTTCAATTTCTATAGGATTTCCCGTCAGAGCCTGAGAAGTAGAAAATGTACCTGCTTCTCCGTAGTAAAACCATTTATAGGAGAGTTCATCCCCATCAGGGTCATATGAACCTTCAGCACTGAGTTCTACTGTTTCACCTGATCGCGCTTCAAGATACTGGGGGTGTCCCAGGAGGGGGACCGGAGGATGGTTGGCCTCTTCATATGTTTTAACCGTCCAGTCCATCCGGGCGGAAAAATCATTCTGATAGGCTTCCCTCCAGCGCCAGATCGTTGCCTTATTTGTTGTATACCAGTTTCCGTCTATCCCCAGGACTTCATCTTCCGCATCACTGTAAAACGCTCTTGTTTCCGGTTCTTTAAACCATTTTCTGGTATGAGGCAGATAAAATTCATAACGCCCTCCCCAGCTTCCCCATTCAGGGTGTTCCGGATTACCCAGACCATTATTAATCAGATAGAGAAAAGTCGGTGTATCCCCCTCCATCAGGTACTTGGAGGACGGATACTGGGCGCCGAGGGGCCCCTTTGACTGAATATGTTCCTTCAACCAGGGATTGTCTACAATACTGAAATCCGCACCGGTAAAACGCCCGTGAAAACGGTCTCCGCTGATACCGCTCCAGGTAGCCATATGATAGGCTCCTCCGGCATGAAAACCGGGACTGGCAATATAAAAAAGATCGGGGAAATTTTTCCTCATCCAGGGGGCAGTATCATCCTGATCGGAGATGGTGTAGACCCTGAGCTTTGAAACAAAACGGTTCAGCTCTTCCTGTGATCTTGTTTCCCGAACCTTCCACAAGGCCTGAGCCAGAACATTCGGGCCGCCCCAGACCACAACCCAAACTGGTCTCACATCATCTTTATCCACAGCCTGAATAAGCAGTTCGGAGCCTCCGGAGTCTTTCCCCTCTCCAACGGCATTCATTCCATACAGAGGAAGTCCTTCCCTCACAAGGGCCATAAGCTGTTCACCTTCCGGATAACCCTGTTCATGTTTTTCAAGATTGTCTCTTACTTCTCCATATGCCGAGACAATTTCCCTGATTCTCCAGGCAGCAGTTTTATCCTGCAGATGAATCGAAGTTGTGGCCACAAGACCTTCCACATCAAACTGATTGGAATAGGTCAGGAATCTGACCAGAGACATAGCATCATCCGGTTCATTTTCAATATCAGTCAGAACAAAAACTCTTTTTTTGTCTGAAGTCTCATTATTATTCATATTCTTTCTCCCTAATTCTCCGTGTCCCGGAGAGGATTAATTCACATTTTGCAAGGCTGTCCGATCATAGACAGCGGTTTATTCTTGATGCAAAATCAAAAAGGAAGTCCTGCCGCCATTTACTGACCGTTTTGGCTCCGTGATGTTCACCTTCCGCATTCTCCAGCCTCGGGTCATCAGTCCACCAGTTGGGAAGTGACGGATCGGGTTCCAACATTCTTTCGGGCTCAGGCAGCAATACAGAGATTGCCCCCTGAAGCTCATTTAGTTCAGGATGAGTGCTCCGGACTTCGAAATTGAATACCTTTGCAGATTTCGGACAGAAACGGAACAGTATCCGTCCATCATCCATCAGATACCCCGGCAGAGACTGGTTCTCAACAAGAAGATGTGTTTTATCGTTTATGCTGTAAGCAGATTCACAGAACAGAAAGATTTCCAGTATTCCGAAAATTTCCATCTGATCTTCAGCTGTAGGCATCCGGCTGAGACTGAGGAAGGGACGCTTCCAAGCCCTTACAAACTGCCCTCCCCATCCGGGACTATCAGGTTTTTCGGGAGTACCGTTCAACAGCCAGGCGACTGTAGGCGTATCTCCCATTTTGATTGTGCCCCCCAGAACCGTATTAAAATACTCTCCCAGGGCCCCTTTCCCTTTAATATGTTCTTTAACAAATTCACTGTTGCCCAGAGAAGCACTCTGATCCCCCCCTGTGAACCATCCTCTGTATGTGGCATTGGATTCGATAATCCAAAGCTCAGGAAAGTTTTCTACAACATATTGATACTGATTAGGTCCCCATTTTTTATTGGGGCCGCCCACCCAGTGAATACGGAGTTTCGGGAGTATATCCGGTGCATCATGAAGAGCCTGGGCAATATCTTCGATCCCCCCCCAACCGAGAATAAACAGAGGACGCTCATCATCTTTCCTAGCGCAATTGATAATCCACTCGGACCCTTCAGTGGGATTCTGAAATCCGGAGCAGGGAGGAAAGTCAACAGCGCCCTGCTTACAGACAGCCCGTAAATCATCGGGTACAGGATAATCGGAGGAAAAAGTTCTCAGATTTTCATAATCCTTTTCATAACAGTCAATAACCTCAAAAATATCTCTGACTCTGCCCTGCCCGCCGATTCCGGAAGATGAAATAATTCCTTCAATATCCAGTCTGTCGGCATACAGGAGCAGATGCACCATCGACTGGAAGTCATCAGGATCTGTTCCCCCTATATCTGTTGAAACGATCACTCTGGGACTGTTATTAAAGTTCGTTTTTTTATCTGGCAAAAGACTTCCTCTCTGTTGAAATTTATGAGATTGAAATTTGTAAGAAATAAAGGGTGCATCCTGTGAAACACCCTTTAACTGTTCTTTTATCCTTTATTTGCCATAAACAGACTTATACCATTCCGTTGCACGTCTGGTAATTTCTGCACCGCCTTTTTTGTTCCATTCAGCTACATAGTTATCCCATTCGCTCAGGGGCAGCTCACCCAGGATAAATCTTGCAGTGTACTGTCTGTACAGGTTGCCTGCATTGCTGTCAACAAAATCTTCATACCCTTCCCAGATGGATACGGGCATACCAAGATTCTCAAGACTTCTGCCATCATTGATCGAGGCATTGTATATCGCAGCTTTCATATCACCGTAATTTGTACCTCTATAAATCTCTGCATTTCTGCTGGCATATGTGGGGCTGTAATGGTAACGCTGGGCAGCAGGAAATCCTTCAGAGACGATTTCTCCGCCTTTGATTTCATAGTTCACACCTTCAATTCCATAGTGATGAAACTTGGCACCTTCTTCTGTAACCCCCCAGTTAAACCACTCAAGAATTCTGGCAGGATCTTTCGCTTCTGTTGTCAGAACGATCTGGGGAGCTCCGATACCGGGGTAAAAGTTCTTCTGATGAGGAAGTCCGGGTACCGAAGGAGGCGACATGTAAACCCATTCGGCATCGGGGTTAGAACCGTCTGCCACCATGGTTAAACGCCTCTCTATTCCGCTGGCCAGGTGAAAGTAATGTCCGATCCTATCGGCGGATATCTTGGCAAACCAGTCACCGGCAGGCTGAAAAGGCATCACCTTGTCCATTAGACCTTCTTCAACAAGATACCTCAGGAAGGTAACTGCTTCCTTCATATTGTCAGAAACCTGATGAGAGATCATCTGCTGTGTCTTTTCATCCCAGCTCCAGGCAGGATGTCCTTCGTACATATGCACACCATGCATAACATACAGATCATCGAGCCATCTCATTCCTTCCCGGCCGGAAACTGGAATCTCATCATTGGGATCACCGTTTCCATTGGCATCCATATCTCTGAAAGCTTTATATACTTCAACCAGCTCATCTCTTGTTTTCGGAACATCTTTTCCTACAGCCTTAAGCCAGTCGGCACGGATCATACCCTGACGGGGTTCAATATTTTTCCCGGGAAGATAGTAAATCTTACCATCAGGAGTTAAAGAACGGATAATTTTGAGATCTTCATCCGAATACATAGCCATTACATCTGGTGCATTTTCAAGATAATCATCAAGGGGAATAAGAACACCCAGGTCATAGAGTTCCTTTACGAAATTTGTTGTAAAAGGTTCCAATATAGCTTCAGGGATTGTTCCGGATGCCAGCAGCAATCTGACGTTCTGAAGATATCCAGTCCCCCCTTCCCAGTCATAAGCATAGGTCTGAGGAGCAATTCCAATTTGATCAATCACATACTGAAAAACAGGATCTTCCGGCTGTTTTGCAAAATCTATCCGGCCCTGAGCCAGATCCCAGGGGCCCGCTGCGGTAAAATAATAAGGACCGCTTTCTTCCGGCTGGACAGTTTCCTGCTCACCGGCGGCAAACAACGAAGTCACTGACAGAATACAAGCCATAATAAAAAACAAAATACTTTTCAAAATGTTCCTCCTTTGAACTATCACAAGAAAAATATATCGATAAAACAGGAGGCAGGTACTTCCGAACCTCCGGCTCTACTCACAATCCTTCAGCTCTTAATAGCCCCGACCATGGTCCCTTTAGTAAAATATTTCTGCAGAAAGGGATAAACAACGGCCACGGGTATGATGGTCAGCATGATAAGAGCACTTTTTATTGACTCAGTCTCTCTGAAGGGATCATTATCCAGAAGGTTTCCCTTCAGAACATCTCCGGTGCCCCGCATTATGGAACGGACAATCGGCTGAAGAGGCATAAGATCTGAACTTCTGATGAACAGCATGGGGTGGAAGAAAAGATTCCACATTGTCACACCGCTGAAAATAGCGACAGATGCCAGAGAAGCCTTGGAAAGGGGAAGGGCGACATGCCAGAACAGATGAAAATCACTTCCTCCGTCAATCCTGCAGGCATCAAACAGATCTTCTGGAAGACCGCGAAAGAACGTCAGAACAAGAAGAAGGTAAAAAGGGACAATCGTGTGGGAGAGTATCAGAGCTGCCCTGGTATCCATCAATCCATAGGCTTTTACTGTCAGAAAATAGGGAATTACAGGCCTCTGAAAAACAAAACAGAATATTACAATCATGAGAATGGGAACTCCCAGCCTGAATTCCTTTTTGGATCTTGAAAGGGGAAACGCCAGGAGTGCCGTGTTAAAAACTGTCCATGCAGTACCCACAACTGTTATATAGATTGTATTCAGAAAAGCCCGTCCCAATTGCTCAGACTGCTTCCGCCAGAAGTAGTAATAGTTTCCGAATGTAAAACGTTTAGGTAACAGACTGACTCTCCCGGCCTCCACTTCTGTAGGATAACTGAAGGATTTAGCCAGTTCATGCAGAAAGGGCAGAATCATAAGCAGTGTGATAAGAAGAAGAAAAGTATAGACAACTATTGTACTTCTCAGGGATTCTCTTCTGAGTTTTCTAAAATAACCTGATTTTTTTAACATTTTCATTTAAAAAACCCCCGGCCTGTGATTTTTCTGGCACCCCAGTTCCCTCCGACAATGAGCACAAGACCGACCAGGGACTTAAACAGACCGACCGCTGTTGTAAAGGAATATTTTCCCTGCTGTAATCCAACCCGGTAAATATAGGTGTTGAGAATATCACCCTTTGACCAGACAAGAGGGTTCAACATATTGTAAACATGATCAAAACCAGTCTCGAGAAAACGACCCATAGTGATAAGAAACATGATTACCATGGTAGGAGCTATCAAAGGCAGAGAGATCCTGAGGATTTTGGTCATTTTTCCGGCACCATCAAGATCTGCAGCCTCATACAGTTCAGGGCTGATGGAACTGAGAGCAGCAAGATAAACCACAGAAGTATATCCTGACTCTTTCCAGACATGTGATATTGCAATTAAAGGCTGTATCAGTTCTTCCTTGGCCATGAAGAATACAGGTTCCATACCCGTTAAGCCGTGGAGAACATTATTGACAATGCCTGAATCAGGAGATAGAACATTGTAGAAGATCTGCGATACAACGACCCAGCTCAGTAGATGGGGCATAAACATAATTGTCTGAGAAAACTTTTTAATTTGATGATTCTTAACTTCATTAAGAAGCAGTGCAATAAAAACAGGGAAAGGAAATCCCAGAATAAGCTTCAGGAAACCTATGGAAAGGGTATTCTTCAGAATCTGTAAAAACTCGGAATATTCAAACATCTTCCTGAAATGTTTCCAGCCTACCCAGGGACTCTCCATAAATCCTTTAATAAAATTGTAATCCTGCCATGCCAGAAGGATACCGGCACTGGGGATCAGGTAAAACAGAACAAAAAACAAAACACCGGGAATCGCCATGATATACAGGGGATATCGGCTTGCTAATTTTTTTAGATTCGAACTCATTTTTTCTCCTGAAATTGGATTGAAACAGTGAAAATATCCTAGCCCCACCATTTTCGATTTGTCAACAAAAAAGAGATACAACGAAACACATCGAAAACACGTCGAAACTATCCGGAATGTTTTTTAATGTGTTCTGTTCTCTTTATGGTTCGTTTTCTTGTGTTATCAATCCGATTCAGATTCACAGAGGACCCATTACTGAATCGTCTGTGTAAATTGATGAATTCATTCTATTACAGCCCTCTGCAGGACTACATGTAAATCATTATAAAATAGATGGAAATAATTTTACGGGTGTCTGTTCCGTAAAGACTTCAGACTTTTTTCCGTTCATTCATCTGCCGGATCTCCCGGGGAGATCTCATAAACATTTTTTTAAAAACTTTGGAAAAATGATAGGGATCATCAAAACCAATTTCATCTGCAATGTTTCTGATAAGAAGATTCGTATTGGTGAGCCTGTTATATGCATGATTCATCTTTCTTCTAAGCAGATATTTATAGGGGCTCTCATGGTTGAACATCTTGAACAGCCGGCAGATAT
>JAQQAM010000080.1 GCA_028532905.1 Spirochaetales bacterium | reverse complement strand
TGAACAAATCAGTTCTTTGTATTTTGGTATGAAATCTCTTTTTGATATAAAAAAGGGCACCTGCAATTTATGCCTGCAGCTTCAGTTTCGGCTCACTAAAAAACTCATCAAGTACAAAGTGACAACCGCCTAAGCCAAAAGAAGATTTATCCAGTTTCCCAACGCTGACCTGAACAGTCTGAATAGAAAAGCTCTCTGTACTTTCTAAGATTACAGACTTAGCACTTTGAAACAACGGATTATCTTCCGACCCGACATCTCCAATGATGACATGAGTGGCATCAAACAGTTTTACAGCATTGGCAATTCCATAACCTAATGCCATACCTGCCTCCCGAAGAATACTCACTGCCTTTTTGTTTCCCCGTGAGGCAAGAGAGACAATTTCATCATATTCTTTTGCTTCTTTCGACTTGAAGAACTCATCGGTAATAGACCGTTTTGAACAGTACAGTTCCAGACAACCTGTATTGCCGCATTCACACTGTTTGCCATTCAATTCAATCTTTGTATGACCGATATATCCTGAATTACCGAAATTTCCTTCATACAACTTCCCGTCTATAAACACGGCCATACCAATACCGGCTCTATGGACAACATATAAAATATTTTTTGCATCGTCATTGAGATAGGAGACTTCTACCATTCCCAACAGATGGGCATCGTTTCTTGAAAAAACGTTCAGTCCTGTGGCTTCAGTAATCCTTTCATTGATAGGAATATCCTCCCATCCCTGTATTCTGTCTATTCTGATAGCTTTATTGTCCTGTATTTTCAAAATAGCAGGGAGACCGAGTCCAATGCCAATAACAGAATCTGATTCCAGATTGCATTCCATCAGGCTTTCCTGAATATTCTTAATAACCGAGTTTACAATATCCGGAACATCCCAGTCCCCTTCAACTCTCCATTCTCTGTTATAGATAATTTCACCTTTAAGATTGGAGACAGCCAACCGGACAGGGGCAAAATCGAAATCAATGCCAATGGCAAAGAGTGTCTTTGTATCAAGATCGAATAGTGCCGGTTGACGACCTACATTGGACTCTGCAAATCCCGATTTACAGATAAGTCCGTCCTTTGTCAATTCTTTGATAATCGACAGGATAGTTGGCCGTGACAGTCTCGTGCTGTATACAAGGTCTTCAGTCGTTTTGGGACCAGATTTTTTTATCGTATTTAATACAAGAAGTTTATTTGCTGATTTTATTATACCGTAGCTGTTGGGTTTCATTGATGCTCCATCCTGAAATAAGAATAAACCGGATAATTCTTTAAGTAAACATTTACACCGTCTATTTTGTAAATCTATTTTACATATTTAATTGACAGATCTATAAAACCTGCTAAAATAAAATACAAATTTCAAAAAATTGAACCCTGAGTGAGGTATGAAAATGGCGAAAAAAATAAAAATCGTCGTCCTCGGCAGCCTGTTATACGATTGTGTAACCTACGGACCACGACTTCCCAGAATGGGAGAAACAATCATTGGTAATAAAAATGGTTTTTTCTTTGGCGGAAAAGGTGCCAACCAGGCTGTACAGGCTGCCCGGATGGGAGCGGAAGTCTATTTCATCGGAAGAGTGGGAGAAGATGAAACAGGAGAAAAACTGATTTGGAATCTTGATAAAAACGGCATCAATACAGACCATGTCATCAAAGACAAGAAAGTACCGACGGGAACATGCTGTATACATGTGGATGATCGTGGTGATAATGCCATCATGATAGCCCCCCTGGCCAATTTAGAAATAAGCACACAGGACATCGATAAAACGATCAGTCTGATGGATAACTGTGATATTTTTCTAACACAGTTGGAAGTGAATATTGAGGCAACTGTGTATGCCATAAAAAAAGCCCATAAAGCAGGACTTCCGATCGTCCTGAATCCCGCTCCTGCCATTGAGATTCCTGAAGAAATTTTTCCACTAATAGATTTCATCACACCCAATGAAACTGAAACTGAGTTTTTCACAGGGATTATGCCTGCAGCAGACAACCTGGACAGCTGCCGGAAAGCAGCCGACGCTCTTTTGGAGAAAGGTGTTAAAAATGTCCTGATTACACTGGGGAAAAAGGGTGTTTATTTTAAAAACAGCAGGGAAGAACAACTGATTCCTACATTTGAAGACATTAAAGCTGTAGATACCACTGCCGCAGGTGATGCCTTCAATGCTGCGTTCACTGTGACTCTGGCAGAAGGAACAGCGGTCCCCAGGGCTCTGATGTACGGTAATGCTGCGGGTTCTGCTGCAGCATCACAAGCCGGATCTCAACCGTCACTGGCCATGAGGGAAACCATTGAAAAAATTATGACATCTCAGGCATAAGTCTTTAGAGACTTTTGATGTAGAGACAGATCAATTTGGATACAAAAATTACAGACCGAGAATGGAGAAAAATTATGGAAATAAACAGATATCTTGATCATGCCGTACTGAAACCGGACACAACAATCGATGAAGCCCGTAAACAGATTCAAAGTGGAATTGACTACAAGGTTTACTCTGTATGTGTCAGGCCATGTGATATTGAGATGGCAAAAGAAATGTGTGAAGGAACCGATACGAAAGTATCTGTTGTACTGAGCTTTCCCCATGGGTGCGGGCATAAAAATGTAAAGGCCTTTGAAGCGGCAGAGTATTGCAGACTGGGAGTTGCTGAAATTGATATGGTTGCCAATTATGGTCTGATACGATCAGGAGCATACAAAGAGGTTGTTGAAGACATTGAAGCCGTTGTCAAAGAAGCCCATCAACAAAATGTACTTGTTAAAGTGATTCTTGAAACAACCGAGTTAACAGATGAAGAGATCACCCTGGGTGTAAAAGCATCCATAGAAGGGGGAGCCGATTTTGTAAAAACATCCACAGGATTTGCCTCAGGAGGAGCTTCGGAAGAGGCTGTATCACTGATGCTGAAACTTTCTTCCGGAAAAATCAAAGTCAAACCATCCGGCGGTATAAGAGACAGAAAGAGGGCGGAACTGTTTGTGAATATGGGCGTTGACAGACTGGGAACAGGTGCGTCTTCCGTTGAAGCAATTTGTGATGATAAAACCGGAACTGGTTCTGGATACTGATTTACAGATTCCCCCGGAAGACAGGCTCAACAGCTAATCAAAAAGGAGCTATTGCCCAGATCTGTGCAATAGCTCCTGATAATGGATCAACCGAATATAGATTTTATATAAGTCAGAGAGTCCGTATACAATTTATCCCTCACCGGGAATGCCTCTTTGAGATTTCCGGGAAGCTGTTCATTAACCAGAAGAGGACTGGCCCCTTTGCTTTCCAGAATCGTCTGAATTCCCCGATAGTCAATATCACCGTCACAAGTAACCTGGCAACTGATTCCCTTAACAGCTTGTCTGTAGTGAATCACTGTTACCCGATGTCCGAAGATCCGGGCCCAGTCAAGAGGAGCCATACCTCCATTCCCGCTGCCTTTGGCAATCCATTCCGGATCAAAACACCATGAAACGGCCTGTTCATCACTGGCACTGAGCATATGCAGCATCTCTTTTGCCCCATTCAGCATTTCCATATCATGGGAATGGTAGGAGAGAGTCACACCTCTTTTTCTGAGTTCATGACCAAGGGTATTTATATTTTCAAGCTGAATATCCAGCTGCTCTTCATTTTTGGCAACAGGATTAATCCAGTCCAGGGGCATGGGATTGACCAGAAGGCACTCTAAGCCCTGAGGGGCATACTCCTCTGCCCTGTTCAACACTCTTTTAATCTCGTCCTCGGCTCTGGATTGATCATGTAAGACAACATTCATATATGCCGAACGCATTTCCAGACCCGATTTTTTTAATAAGGGCATATATGACGCTGTCTCCTCCGGAAGATCAAGAACGCCTTCCCATCCGTTATATCCTGATTCTCTGAGCATTCTAAATACATGTTCATAGGGCATCTTCTCCCCGACACTCAAATACATTTGGCTCACAGGGTAAATTTCTGCAGCATAATAGTTCATTTACACTCCTTCCCGACTCCAGTCGAATATGACTCTGGTTAATTTTTTATTCAGAATATCCTTATAGGCGGTTTCTGCTTCTCCAACAGCTACTATCTCAGTAGGAATCAGTAAAGGGTTTATCTGATTCTTATATATCATGGAGATGACAGACTCAAAATCGGCGTCTGTAGTATCTCTCGATGGAAAGATGTCAGGCTCGTTCATAAACAGAGAAGCTTCATAATCCAGACTGACTGATCCCGCATAGCTGCCTAAGATCAGGATTCTGGGGTGAGCCGGATAAGGTGCTTCCCAGGGTCTGGCATGAACCAGTTGAGCTGTTGTATTTAGTACTTCAGGAATCCCAGTCGCATCAACAGCAACGTCCACTCCGCCGCAATAATCCATCACAGCCTGCTTTAAATCAGTTTCTGATGGATTAATGAGCTTATCAGCACCTGCTTTACCGGCGATTTCAAGTCTTTCAGAATCCATATCCACTGCAATAACTTTTGCCCCTTTAGATTTAATGATCTGCAAAGCCAACTGACCGATCAGACCTAAACCGACAACTGCCACCGTATCATCACTTGAAACAGATGCTCTTGCAACGCCATGGTGTGCTATAGAAGCAACTTTACAAAAAGCATAGGCTTTCAATTTCTCAATATCCGGTTCGCCGGGAAATAGATGAACATTTCTTTGGGAAGCGACAGAATAGGAAACATGACTGCCCCAGCTGCTGTTAATACCGCCTGTATATTCATTGTTCACAAATACGGCTGTCCCGACAGCCAAAGTGGCAGCGGGACCGCATTTCCTGATATAACCAACATTCTCATATCCGGGAATCAAAGGGAATTCCGCACCTTGCTGTTTTCCGCGGAACACTCTTGTCTCAGTTCCTGTACTCACCCCCGAAAAAAGAGTTTCCACAAGGACCTGATCTCCCTCCAGAGGAGGAATCTCATATTCCCGGAAAGTCAACTGTTCCGGGCCTGTAAAACATATGGCTGAACACTTCATTATTGCCTCCAGTTTTTAAAACATTATCAGAGCAATTCACTGGCATTCAAATAGGGACATAGGTCAATTTACATAGTATAATTGGACACATGAACAGCCAGTTTAAAAAGACAATAGCTACCCGGCATTTGTATCATTTAAACAAACCGGGACACATGACCTGTTTTATCATTCCTGATGAGCAGAAAAGTCATGAAAAAGGTTTTAAAAGAGCCATTCCGGAAGAACAGGAAAGTGCGGCAATTACTCAAACCGCCATGCCCCGGGAGATTTATAGTGTTTCAATGGTCCTGCAAGGTCAGGCAAAGGTTAAGTACAGAAGAGAAAATAAAGTTTTTTCCCTAAAACCCGGGTCACTATTTCAATTCAACGGGCATACGAAAGAGGATGTATACCTATATGACAAAAAGGATTTTTGGGAATCAGGACTGATGGTGGATGGGAAGACTGGAGAATATCTGGAAGCAATCGGATGTTGGAGAAACAGTATTCTTGTTGAGCACCGCAATCAAAATGAAACACTAATCGACATTTATAAAAACATGATTGATGTTTTACTGAAAAGAGAAGCAAACAATATAGAATTATTCACAGAGTTTTTAAACGCCATAGCTGGAATCTGGTATGATTCCAATAATACAGCTTCCTCTGACAGCTTTAAATTAAAAGCGACCAATTACTTATCCACCCACTGTACAACAAGTGAAAGCATAGCGGAAACGGCCGGATACTTTGAAATGAGCTATGAGGCTTTCAGGAAGAAGTTTACAAGAGCCTTCAAGATATCTCCTCAGGAATTTCAGATCCGTTGCCGGATGGAAAAAGCATGTACATTACTGATGAATCATTCTGTTAAAGAGACTGCCCTCCGTTTGAACTATTCAGACCCTTTTGTATTTTCAAGACAGTTCAGTAAAAGAATGAGCATGAGTCCCAGAGAATATATCAGGCTCTATAGAAATTAATTTACAAACTGTTTTCAAACTGCTGAATCAGCTTTTTCATGGTAGTATGAACATAAATAAAATCTTTCTGATCTGATGAGAACTAAAACGTGAAATTTGATATTTTCCCTGCTAAAAGTAAAACAAACCTCTATCTACGCATGCTCCTGTTTCTGGCTCTCCTGTCATTAATTGTTATTTCGATTGCCATCATCTCATCAACTTTCGCATTTGAGAAAAAACTTCTTGAAAAAAATTATGAAAATTATATGGAGGATCTGAATCAGGTAAACCTGCATTTATCCAGTTTAAATTCCTCAGTAAAAGCCCTGGCTCTGCAAATTTACTTTGACAGAGATTCTGCGGCCTTAAGAAGTTACGGTGATCCTGATGTGATAAAAATTAATAACGCCATAACAGAAACAAGCCTGGCCGGAGCTGTACTTCCTTATGTAAAGTCTATCTATATCTATAATCACATTTCAGAAATGATTTACACAATCAGTCCGCTGAAAAGCAGCAGCAGCTCCAGGATTGAGGATTTTAAAGATCTGGATATTATCAGTACACTGAAAAACATTAGTTCCATCAAACCCTTAAAACCTTATGCCCGACTAATTCCTTCGGAGAGGGGGATGGACGAAAAGGAGTACTGGAAAGGTTTAACATTTTGTTTCCACAATCAGCATAAAGGGAATCAACCTGTTGAGGGCGCAATATTCATCAATGTTACACAGAAATGGATTGAAGATCTGATACCCAGAAAAGGTATAGATTCCGGTGTTGAAACATATATTTTTACTCAGGACGGCAGACTTGAGATAGGGTTTGATTCAGGAAGTACAGCTGATATGAATGATCTTCTAAAAGAGATTTCAAAAGATCAAGAAGAATCAGGTTATTTTATCAACAGGATAAACAATGATAAAAGCTTAATACTATACTCCCGATTCGAACCTTTCCAGTGGACTATCATCAGGAAGATACCATCTCACTATCTGTTGCCGGAGATTCATAAAGCGAGATTCCTTGCTGTCATATCCGGAGTCATTACTCTATTAGCCGGTCTGATACCAATACTCATAATTTCAAAACAGATGTATAAACCGGTAAAATCCATACTTTTAAAAATGAAAGGACTTGAAGAAGATGCTGAATTTGCGTTGCAGTTTAAAAAAGAAAAGTATCTGAAATCCTGTCTGCTGGGAGCACATGAACAGATTGATAATATGTCACTGGAAAAAATGGGAATATCCTTTACCAATGATTCCAAACTGACAACAGCTTTAATTTCAATTGACGATAACACTCTTTATTACTCTTTATACAACACTCAGGACAGGGAAAAAATAAAGAAATTCTTGAAAGAGACACTTCAGAAACAGATTGGATCTTCTAAACTGGAACTGATTTCACCCTCAGAAGATCAACTGTTATTAATTTCCCCTTACCATTCCTTTCTTAATGAAAAAAGCAGAAGGGATTTTCTTCATGAACTGGAAGAATACAAAAAACTGATTCAGGAACAAACAGAAATCAGCATCAGTATTATCATCTCCCAGGATTCTGCAACAATAGACAGATTAAAAGAGAATTACGGAGAGCTGTTAAAATGTCTGGGAAACCGCTTTTTCAGGGGCTATGGCATTCTCTCCTTTACGGATGAATTTCCCGAAAGAAAAAACTATGATTTTATCTATCCTCTAAAATCAGAACAAAGTATTCTTGAAGCGGCATCCCACGGCAACCTGAAAGGCATGGAAAAGGGCTTTGAAAATTTCAAAAGTAAGGTAATCCACTCATCCCCCATAACAGTGAAACATGCTTTGGAACGATTAAGTGCTGCTATATTTTCAAGAATCTCGGTTCTGGAAAAATCCTATGGAGACCCCTTCCCCCACAATTTTGAAGACACAGCAGATATCATTGAAAAAGAGGATTTACTGGTTAATATTGAAGTGCAGCTGAACAGACTTTTTAACTCAATCGCTGATTACTGCGTTGATAATTTCAGTCTCAAACAACAGCAGACCGTTAAGAGAGTAGAAGAAATGATTAATACTGAGTATCCCAACAGGAACCTTGGCATGTCCATGATAGCTGAGAAAATGAATATGTCTCCCGGTTATCTGGGGCGTCTGTATAAATCAATTTCAGGAAACTCCGTTGTTGACTCAATCAATGAAATAAGGATGGAAAAAGCCCGGGAATTACTCAGTGAAAGGGATAAATCCGTTAATGAAATTATTGAAGAAACAGGCTATTCCAGCAGTCAGCATTTCCATCGGGTCTTTAAGAAAATGACGGGACTATCTCCTTCCGGATATCGGTCTGCACAAAACAATAATTCTTGATGTATTGGAAAAATTGAATATCTCAACTTGCAAATATCATTTATCATCTCGTCTGAATTTTCCAGGACTCATTCCGTACTGCGCTTTAAACTGTCTGTAAAAATGACTTAAATTCTCATACCCGGATTCCTGTGCAACCGAGGCGATATCCCATGTATCATGCAGTAATAGGCTTACAGATTTTGCAAGGCGTTCCCTGGCAATCCAGGCACTGGGACACAGACCGGTATGCTTTTTGAAAGCTCTGGTCAGATAGGAAGATGAAAATCCTGTTATTTCCTTCAGAACGGAAACAGAACCTGTCAATATCCGTTCCAGATTCTCAGGTTTAAGGCATTCAAGCAGCCATTCGGGTTTTTCCTGAATTACGGCTCTGCTTCCGGACAGGATATCCGCTGCCAGAACTCTCATTCTCCGAATGCGCATATCCAGTTCTGTTTCTCCAAAACTTTTTTCTGCTTTTCTAGCAATCTCAAGGGCTTCCCGGGCATTTCCATGATCCAGCAGCCAGGGAATAGAATCAAAAGATAAAAACTTTTGCAACACATCCCATTCATCACTTGAGAAAGCAATATTCAACATTCTGAAGGGCCCGGGAGTAATCTGACTATAGGAATGGCTGTCTCCTGGCAGAACAAAAGCCGCCGTTCCGGGAAAAAGGACTTCCCGATTCTGGTTACGCCAGTGAATTGCCTGTCCCTCAAGAATCAGAAAAATCTCATAATAATCATGGTCATGTCTTGCAGCTGTACTCAATACACCCGTAATGCAAGAGACACAATATCCTGATTCATCCTGAATAATATCTTTAGCATACAGTCTGCCCATACAGGTCAAAATAGTATAAAAATTGGGCTTTTTCAATGAAGATGACACGAATCTATAGCAATATAATAAATTCAAAAAATAGAACTGAGGAGTGATCTATGCAGACTGTTGACTTGAAAGGCAAATGGCGCCTGAATGCCCTTAACGGACCAGACCAGATAAAGGCGTTGCCCTCGGACATTGAGCTGATCATCCCTGGAGATATTGCAACAGCCTTACTGGATGCCGGTTTAATTGAAGATCCCTATTACGGAAGAAATGAGTTAAAGTCCCTTTGGATTGGAAAGTGTGACTGGAAACTAAGCCGCAGCTTCCAATGGGATAAAGAGAATGGATGTGAAAACAGCTGGATAGAATTTGACTCAATAGATACAGTGTGTGAGATATACCTGAATGGAACCAGGCTGGGAGAAAGCAATAACATGTTCCGCAAAATTATTCTTCCTGCCGAAAACCTGACAGACGGAGAAAACGTTCTGGATGTCATAATCCGCTCTCCCGAAGAGTATTGCGACAGAGAATCGGAAAAACTACCTTATGCAATTCCTCATACCTATCAGTTACCCTGGCAGTGGGAACATAGAAATATGCTTCGTAAAACAGCTTGTCACGGAGGTTGGGACTGGGGAGTGACTCTGATGACAGGGGGCATATACGGCTCAGCCCGGCTCCGGTCATCCTCCTCCGGACGATTGGACTATATAAGAACCTTTGCAGAAAAAGGAGAATCTGATCAATGGCTCCTCTCCGTTATATGCGATTATACAAGCTTTACTGATGAGAAGGTCATTTTAAAAACCTCAATCGCCGGGATGGATTCAGAAACGGAAGTGAAAGTGGTTGAAGGTACTCAGGAAATAAAATTCCAGAAACAAATACAAAATCCTGAATTATGGTGGCCTGCCGGGCAGGGAGCCCAGGCACTATATGAACTGAAGATTGAGCTGGGGGATTGCACGACCACAAGAAAGATCGGCTTCAGAACGGTAGAAGTCATTAATGAAGAAGATGATCTGGGTCGGGGATTGAAATTCAAAATCAACGGCCGGGAAATATTCGCCAAAGGTGCCAACTGGATACCATCCGATGCCTTCCCCTCCAGACAAACCCTGGACAGGCAAAAAACTCTGCTGGAAGATGCTGTTAAAGCGAACATGAATATGATCCGTCTCTGGGGAGGGGGGCAGTATGAAGCAGACTTTTTTTATGAGCTTTGTGATGAAATGGGGTTGATGATCTGGCATGACATGATGTTTGCCTGCTCTTTGTATCCGGCGAATGACTCTTTTTTACAAAACGTCAAAGAGGAGATAACCCACCAGATAAAACGTCTGCATAGCCATCCGTCCATCGTTTTATGGTGCGGAAACAATGAGGATCTGGGGGCTCTCACATGGTTTAAAGAATCAATTGCCGAAAGAGATATTTACCTGGTGGACTATGACAGGCTCAATGAAGGTGTTATCGGTAATACCATAAAAGATCTGGATCCCCCAAGAAAATGGTGGCCCAGCTCCCCTTCTGCAGGAGAGGGGGATTATTCTGACTGTTGGCATGATGATACAAAAGGAGACATGCATTACTGGAGTGTATGGCATGAAGGACTACCCTTCGAATCCTACTATGATGTGATTCCCAGATTCTGCAGTGAATTCGGGTTTCAGTCCTTTCCCGGCTTAGAATCTGTGAGCGAATACACACCAGAAGAGCAGATGAATATCACCTCTCCTGTCATGCGGCATCATCAGAAAAACAACTCCGGCAACAGCATCATTCTCTCCACAATAGCCCGGTATTTCCGTATGCCCGAATCTTTTGAAGAGTATCTGTACTTAAGTCAGGTGCAGCAGGCTTATGCCATCCGGACCGCTGTGGAGTATTGGAGAGCAATGCGCCCTGTCTGCATGGGAGCTTTATACTGGCAGCTGAATGATCAATGGCCGGTTGCCTCCTGGTCCAGTATCGAGTACAACGGGAACTGGAAACTTTTACATTATGAAGCGAAACGGTTTTTTGAATCCACAACACTTTCTTTATATACAAAAGACAGAACGTTCTACCTCTCCGGTCTGAATGACACTCAGAAGGAAATAAATGGCAATGTGACCATTTCATTATATGGTTTTGATGGAAAAAAATTAAGAGCGATGGATCTGGGAACGAAATCATGCGAAGCCAATTCATCACAGGAGTTTTACTCCATTCCTCTGGATGACCTGGCAGGCCCCTCTCTGTACCACCCTGAAGCGGGTATGAAACCCTATAAAGAGGATCAGGATTTTGACATGATTCACGATGGTTTATGCGACCGGTTCATTACGGCACAATGGAGTATAGGCAGCGAAACGATTACTCGGTCACTTTTTTTGACTCAACCGAAGAACTGTTCCCTGTTTAAACCTGATATTCAAATCATCCAGGGAGACTCATGGAATGAGATAATACTGACAACGGATGTGCCGGCTTTTTATGTACAAGCTCTCAGTGACTGGAAAGGTCAGTTTAACGATGCGGGTTTCACTTTAATGCCGGGAGACAGAAAAAAGCTTTTATTTGAAGGAGCCAAAAAGCCTGAGATTGGCTCTGAAAAGCTTTCTGAATCCATTAGAATCAAGTATCTGAAATAGAGGGGACAGATGATCAAGATTAAACAGATCAAAGCCTTCTCAACAGCACCGGAAGGAATAAACCTGACTGTTGTAAAAGTGGAAACATCAGAGCCGGAAATATTCGATTAGGGCTGTTCTACATTTGCCTCTCTACCAGCTTTTCGGAGGAAAAGTCCGAGCAGCCGTCCCCGTTTACAAACATGCTGACGGAAGAGATCTTAAAGGGAACATACAATAATTCCTCTGGCACAGGGAGAGCTATTCAATAACCCCTATGAATGGCGGCAGGTGATAACACAGAAGCTGGTTGATTATATAAGGGTCCATAACAGTCAGGTGGGAGGCATTACAGCCCTCCTTAAAATTCAGATTCTGGCTGATCATTTCGGTGTAAAAACGGCATGGCACGGACCGGGAGATCAGTCTCCATTCGGCCATGCGGCAAACGCTCATTTGAATATGTCATCAGGCAATTTCGGGATTCAGGAATGGTCAGGAGTAAACCCGCCAAATGAAGTCATTCAAACAATTAAAAATAACGGGGAAGCCCTTCATGATGTATTCCCCGGACATCCACGGGTTATCAACGGATATATATCTGGAGGATAAGCCGGGTCTTGGGGTGGATTTTAACGAGAAGGAAGCCAGTAAATATCCCTGTTCAACAGAGACAACACTCTGGACCCAGACCAGACTTTCTGACGGGTCCTTACAGGTTCCCTGATTTCTATACATCCAGAGCCCTCTATTCCTGTTTATTACAAAGATACAATTTCTGACAGGATCGACTCTGTGCATATGTAGATTGTCAACATTTCAACACATTAACCCCTGTAGAGACTAGAAAAACTTTGACAGATAGAAGGTGTGCCTGTAATGTAAATAAACCATGAAAGGAATATATATAAGAATTTATTTGATACTGAGCCTGATTCTTACAATTTCAGCCTGCAATATAAAAGAAAATGATAATATTAGCCGGTCGGCTCCACCGGAAGACAAACCCCTTACCGTAGGCTTCTCCCAGATGAACCATATCAACCCCTGGCGGGTGGCAGAGACCAATGATATGAAAAGAGCTGCCGCCGAACTGGGAATTGAACTGATCCTCATGGATGCGGAAAGCTCCCAGTCCAGACAGATCCAGCATATTGAAG
>JAQQAM010000079.1 GCA_028532905.1 Spirochaetales bacterium | reverse complement strand
TCTGCTCGAGCAGTTGCCGCTGTAGCTCAGTCTGTAGAGCAGAGGACTGAAAATCCTCGTGTCAAGAGTTCGAATCTCTTCGGTGGCACTCTTTAATACCGCTTCAATCTGAAGCGGTTTTTTTATGCCCTTTTCGCCCCCCGGATCCGACGGTTTCCGCAGGAAAGGGCAGAGCAATCCTTTTTCTTTGCCTTCTGTATTGACAGATTTTTAACACTCCTGTATAGTCCTGTCTTGTAGTTGCCGCTGTAGCTCAGTCGGTAGAGCAGAGGACTGAAAATCCTCGTGTCAAGAGTTCGAATCTCTTCGGTGGCACTCTTTTAAACCGCTTCATGTGAAGCGGTTTTTTTATATACCCTCCCCTGCCGGTAATCATTTCCCTTTTTAAAGAAAGAACCGAATAAAAAGAGACAGATAAAATATTTTTTTGCGGGAAGTGATTTATTTCCAAAACTGTTCTAGTATAAAGATATAGCGTTCCCGGACCGGAAGGGAGAGGAACAATACGGAGGAAAATTATGACTGAGAATGTTGCAGTTCTCTGGGATATAGAAAATGTAACACCAAGAAGCAGTGACAACCTGCTGATTCAGGGAATGTGGGATTATGCCGAATCTCTGGGTAGAGTCGTCACATCCTACGCCTATGCGGACTGGAGTAAACCCGGGTTCCGCTCACTGGGACCTATTCTGGCGGGGCTTCATTTCAATATGTACCATGTTCCCTATCAGAAAAGCAGAAAAAACAAAAACGGTTCGGATATGCAGCTGGTAACAGATGCACTGGAGCTGCTCCGCTATCATGAACATGTCACCACATTTGTACTGATCACAGGAGACAGTGATTTCCGTTCTCTGGTTCTGGCCCTTCGGAAGTCGGGAAAGAAAATCCATATTATCTGTGATATCAAAACGGCGGCACAGGACCTGCTGCTATTGGCAGACAGCTTTACCGACTATAAGGAGCTGATGCCCGACAGTGATGATGACGGGGATGACGGAGACGACGGGGACGACAGAGACAGCAGCGGAAAAGACTTTCCCAAGGAGTACTGGTTCGAACGTCTGGCCGAATCTGCCGCCATACTGCAGAAAAACAAGAAGTCCTCCAATATGGGCTCTGTCAAGATTAAAATGAAGATGCTGAACCGGGACTTCAACGAAAAGAAGATCGGCAAAAGAGGCTATAAACGGTGGAGCGACTTTGTCTCCGCTGCCGTCCGGGCCGGCTACGTCACCCTGCAGGATGAGGACAACCAGACCCTGATCCTCCCGGGCAAAGGCTATGTACAGGAAGTCAGCTCACTCCAGACTGCCCTGAGAACCCTGGTCACCACACTGGAAACTCTGGACGGCGGCAAAAGCCCCGAGTTCCACCCCTACAGCATTATCAGCAGCGAATTGAAAGACAAGGGCGTTGTGATGAAAGCCCTGGGATTCAGCCAGTTCAAGAAATTCGTATCCTCCGCCGAGGCAAGAGGCCTGGTGGAAACCAAAATGGAAAACTTCAGGAGTTACGTAAAGCTTCAGAAATAGACGTACTTAAGGATGGTTCGGGAAAATCCCGCAGCTTTAGCGGGACCGGGCCATTCCGGGCTTCGGCCCCGCTGAGGCGGGTTATCCTGGCGGCTCCCTGCAGGTCCCTTTTTCTTTTCTGCCACCCGGTCAAAGATCAGCTGTGCAGGATAAGGTTGTACAGCTTCTTTTCGAGCTCATAAAACGCCCTGGAAGCCGTATCCCGCTCCTGCCGAGGGATTCCCTCCATATCGTCCATCAGACGCAAAGGGGGACCGTCCAGGAACACGATCCGGTCACCCATCAGAATCGCTTCCCTCACATCATGGGTTACCAGAACCGCAGCAGTTCTCCGGGAATGGAGCAGCTCATTGAGCATGCCGATCAGAGGCATTTTCAGCTTCAGATCCAGCCCCTTGAAGGGTTCGTCCATCAGTAACAGAGGACTCTCGGAAACAAAAGCTCTGGCGATGGCTGTCCGTTGCTCCATCCCCCCGCTCAGCCGGGAGGGCCTGTACTGTTCAAAACCCTCCAGCCCCACATGACGGATCAGATCCCCGCAGCGCTCCCGCATCTCATCCCGGTCCATCTTTTCATCCAGGGCAAAAGCGATATTCTCCTCCACTGTCTTCCAGGGCAGGAGTCTGGGTTTCTGGAACAGATAACTCAGATCATCAGTGGAACGCTCCATAAGCCCTTCTGCCGGTGCCAGCAGTGAGGCGGCCATATTAAGAAGGGTGGTCTTGCCGCAGCCAGAGGGTCCCAGAAGGACGGTGGTTCCCTTCTCCTGAATCTCCAATGAGAAATGATCCATGATGGTTAACGGCCCGAAGTCAAAGGAACAGTCAGTGAATCTGATCATCTTTTTCTCTCCAGAAGCCTCAGCAGAGCTTCGCTCACAGATGCCAGCAGGACAACGATCAGAGTCCAGGAAAACAGATGGGCTGTATCCAGCTGCAGCTGAGCGGTCTGCATGGCCGTCCCCAGTCCGGATGCCGGCATACTGAGAACCTCAGCGGCCACAACAGACTTCCATGTCAGTCCCAGTCCTGTTGAAACACCATTGAGCAGATAGGGGTACAGGGAAGGCAGAGTGATCTCCAGCAGAACAGAGCGGCGGGACTTCCTGTACACCGCAGCCATTTCCAGCAGGTCCCGGTCTACCGCAGCGACCCCAGCGGCCACGGCAGATGTAATCACCGGATAGGCGATGAGAAAACAGATAAAGACCGGAACCAGTTCTGTTGGAAACCAGATAACCGCCAGCAGTATGAGGGAGAGAACCGGAATAGAGCGGATACTGATCAGAAAGGGATTGCTGAACCAGCGGAAGACAGGGCTTTTTCCTGCGGCCAGACCCGTCAGAACTCCCAGAATCAGGCTTATGGAAAATCCTCCCAGTCCCCTGAGGGTTGTGGAAAGAATCTTCCCCCAGGCCTCTCGGCCCGACAGAAACCGGAGAGTCTGCAGCAGCACCTCCTCGGGGGGTGGGAGAATGATACTGCGCCCGATGACCACCGAAAGGATCTTCCACAGTCCCAGGTACAGAGCCAGAGACAGTATGGTTGTGGTGATCCTTTTCGATTCAGATTTCATAATCAGTAATAAAAATCTTCCGAAGGAACAGAGCCGCCCACAGATCCCGGATTCAGACCGGTCAGACGTTCAAAATAGGGAGTCATCAGATGTTCAAGATCTTTACCGTCAACATAACTGTAATTGACCCTGGGAATGGCATTTTTCACTATGGGAGCCGGCAGGGAGAATCCGTAATCTCCAATCAATGCCGAGGCCTCGGCAGGATTGGCCTTAACCCAGTTCAGGGATTGTTCAGAAGCCCACAGCAGCTCATCCACCAACTGGGGATAGGATTCTGCAAAACTGTTTTTTACAACCAATACGGTCATGGGATAGTTGGATTCACCCGTAAATGTATCGGACCAGAGGGTCTGCATATCAAAGGCTATGGAAAGATTCTCTCCGCTTTTCAGGGCGATTGTGGCCAGGGGCTCGGGAAGAACAGCCGCCTTGACAACGCCTCCGGCAAGAGCCCTGGCGAGGTCTGAAGGATTGAAGCTGTAGTCATATTTCAGCTCAAGCCCCTTTTCTCCGGCAATCAGCTGAGTAACCAGATCGGGTGTTGTATTCTTTCCGGGGATATAAATTGTTTCATTCTTCAGATCGTCTACTGAATCTATTTCCAGATCATCAGAGGCCACCAGGTACAGATTTCCCATTCCCGTTAAAGCAGCCGCTTTATATCCGACCCCTTTATTAAACAGAACAGCAGCCATATTGGCAGGAAGCACGGCGGCATCCCACTCTTCTTTGAGCATCTGCCCCAACAGAACTTTAGGGGCTCCGAGAACCTGAATATCTGTTTCAATCTGAGAATCACTGAAGGGTGACTGATCCATAAGCTGAACCAGACCGATGCCCGATGGGCCGTTGAGGACTGCAATTTTAACAGGGGCTGCGGGCCGGACCGACGGTATGGTCTCCCGGCTTCCTTCGGCATACAAAGCTGACAGAAGGACTGTTCCCATCAGCAGGATCAAGGTGATTTTTTTCATTGATTTACTCCTTCCCGTCAGCTCTGCCTCCGGGGTAGATAATAGATATTTTTTTAACCATACGCAGGAAATCCGGTCCAGTCAAGTAATAATCCTCTGTTAATGTAACATGCCTTACATCTCTGTTCAAAAACGGGCGGGATCAATATAATGGCAGAAAAAATAAGCCCCCAAAAGGAGGACTGATATGGAATGGCGTGCCAGCCACATTCTGGTCAAGGATAGAAACCTTGCCCATGAACTATTGAAACGATGTAAGAAGGGAGGCAATTTCGCAGCCCTGGCCAGAGAATACTCAACCTGTCCCAGCAAAAACAAGGGCGGAGATCTGGGCTGGTTCGGTCCCGGTAAAATGGTTGGTCAGTTTGAAGAAGCCTGTAAAAGAATGTCTGTGGGCAGCTACAGTAATGTGGTGCAGACCCAGTTCGGTTTTCATGTCATCAAACTGACAGGACGCCGTTAACCGGTCTTTATTGTTTGCTCATATGGGTGCCTGCCGGACGGACATTTTAGAATATCAGTTCCTGCGGATGGTATTCACCAGTCCCCCGGCAATAACCAGCACAAGTGCCGCGACATAGGCGGGACTGAATCCCTCCTGAAAAAACAGAAGCAGATAAACCGCCGACAGTACGGGAGTCAGAAAGGTAAAGGGAGCCACAAAGGAGGCGGAAGCCGACCGGAGGGCAAAGATCCAGAACAGATAGGAGAACCCGTTTACCAGTATTCCGTTGAGCAGAACCGGTACTATTTCATCTCCTCCAGGGAGCGCAAAATCTGAAAAAACAAAAAGGGACACAAAAGATGCCGTCAGTGCTGCAAAAAAATAGATTGTTGAGGCTATGATCGGCTCCTGCTGAACGGTCTTGCTTAAAACAGAATAGAGGGCAAAACAGAAAGCCCCCAGCAGCACCAGCAGAGAGAGAATCGAAAAACCGCTTCCTACTGTGTCTGAACTGTTTCCGGAAAGGACAATGACAACAGCTGCAAAGCCTGCGGCCAGAGCGAAAAGTCTCTGCCAGTCCAGTGTCTCTTTGAGTATGACAAGAGATAAAAGGACAATAAAAACCGGCCAGGTGTACTGGAGAACTAAAACCAGCATTCCTCTGGAACCGGCATAGCCCAGATAAAGAAACAGATAATAGATATAGGTTCCCAGCAGTCCCAGAAAAAGGAGATAGATATAGTCTTTGACTGAGATCCGGCCAAGGTGTTTCAGTTTTCCCTGAAAGACAAGAGTCAGAAACAAAACGGAAAAAGAGATCAGGCTGGACCAGAACAGGAACTGATGGCTGTCCAGCCGGCTCTGCCCCAGTTTGGAAACCACAGGAATCAGAGCCCACAGGGCGACACAAACCAGAACCCAGAAAACAGCCCGGCCTCTGTGCTCAGTCATATTTGCCACTGCTCACATCAAATTCAGGAATATCCTCTTCCCTGTTCCATTTTCTGAAATACTCTCTGACTTTCTCTTTGGCCATAAATCCAACCTGTATGAAAAGGTATAGGGCTTCATTATTATGCATTCAACCTGAAGAGCCAAGTGGCTCTGTAAAAAAATACATGATTCAGTACTCACTATTGCAGGAACAGAAGGAAAGAATAATAATTAAACCATACTTATCTTCAAGGATTATCTATGAAAACATCCATCAAAAAGAAATTGATCTCCATGAATATTATAACCACTGTGTTTCTTCTCATTTTTATATATCTGCTGGCCAGCGGAGCCCTTTCCAAATCCATGGTTATTGCCCTGGGAGCGATTATCACCTTTCTGAACCTGGGAGGGGGAATTCTCTTTGCCGTCAATATATCCAGAGCGGTCAACAGCACATCCGCTTCATTTAAAGATCTGGCCACCAAACAGGGAGACCTGACGTTTCATCTCAAACAGGTTGGTAACAGTGAAGTCAGCCAACTGGCAGGATGGTTCAACCTTTTCATTGATAAAATCAGAGAGATTCTTATTCATGTGAACGACCTTGTTGTTAAAAACAATGCCCTGGCTGACCAGCTTTCTGTTTCATCAAAAACCAGTGCGGGTGCGGTATCCAGTATCACAAAAAGCATTCTCGAGATGAAACAGGGCAGTATGGAGCTGGATGAATCCATCTATCAGGCGTCCTCCTCCATAGAGGAGATCATGCAGTCCATTAAGAGCCTTTCGGCTCAGGTGGAACAGCAGTTTTCCGCTATCGAACAATCCAGTTCATCCACTGAGCAGATCATGGCCTCCGTCCGGAATGTGGCATCCATTGCCGAATCCAGGCTGGCCACCATGGACGGTCTTGTGGAATTGATTAAAAACGGCGGAGAAAAGGTGGAAACCACCAACAACATTATCCATGCCATCCAGAAGAATGCGGATGAAATGATGAATATGGTTGATATTATCAACAATATCTCCAGCCAGACCAACCTTCTGGCCATGAACGCGTCCATTGAAGCCGCCCATGCCGGAGAAGCGGGAAAGGGCTTTGCGGTTGTTGCCGATGAAATACGGAAACTGGCCGAAGATACCAGCTCCAATGCGGGGATGATCGCCGACTCTCTGAATGCAACAACAGAGAAAATCAACCAGGCCACCGTATCAGGCAGTGAATCGGAAAAAGCCCTTGAGGTTATTAACGATGAGGTAGCCACATTCTCCAACTCCCTGAAAGAGGTGTCCCTGTCCATGAGCGAGCTCTCCACTGCCAGCAGTGAAATTCTGGAATCCGTTTCCACTCTGATGTCCACCTCGGAAGTTGTTAAAACCGCTTCATCCGAGATGCAGGTGGGCAGTACGGAATCCATGAAATCCATACTGCATATCAAGGAAGTCTCTGCAGCGGCGGTTGAAAACATCACCAAAGTGGCCTCCCTCACAGAAGACCTGAACAATGTGGCTCTCCAGGTTTCAGCATTCGGAAATCAGAATAAATACAATAATTCCCTGCTTATGGGAGAAATCGGCAAATTCAACACCGGCCATACAACAGATCAATCTGTGAATGATGTAACCGTGGGAATTGACTGGTCCGATCTGCTATCGGTGGGAATTTCCAAAATGGATGATGAACACAAGGAACTGTTTACCAGAATCAATAATCTTCTGGTCGGACTCCTCGGAATGGATGATGACCACGATGTGGCCACCCTGGTGAGCCGGATCAACGAATATATTGAGTACCATTTCAGGGACGAAGAAAAAATGCTGGCCTCCTACAACTATCCCGAACTGGAAGAGCACAAGAAACTCCATGCTATCTATGAGCATGAGTTCGATCTGATTGAACAGAGACTGAAAGCCGGGGAGTTCGACGCCAACCTGCTTATTGAGATACAGGACAAGATTATCAACTGGCTTCTGGATCATATTGCCCGTGTTGACAAGAAATACGGAGTGTATATCGACAAGGTGAATAAAGCCGGAAAATCCTGAGAAAAAAGCCGGGCTCCGGTTTATTCCGTTTCCCGGCACTCATAGAGTTCTGACGGGATCAGCTTCCAGGCAGATCCCAGCGGAATGTCTTTAAAGAGAGTCCCGTGCAGAGCAGAATGATGAGAAGAAGGACTCCGGTCTCCGGTGAAAACAGGGCCTGTTTTCCCTGCTGCCCCGCTGCTATGCGGTTAAGGATGATGATTCCCTGCCGGAGAGGCAGCCAGGAGGCCCCTGTCTGCAGCCAAAGGGGAAAGACAGAATAGGGAATCATGGCACCAGAAAGCAGGAGCATGGGAAAATAGACGATTGAGCACAGAACTCCCGCTTTCTTAAAATCCTTTGCCGTACTCGCAATCACCAGTCCTATACTGAAGATGCAGCCTGCCACAAGCAGAAAGGCTGTCAGAAAAGCGGCGGGATTACCCTGAAATGTCCAGGAGAAGAAAAGAGCTGCCGCCAGTGCTGTGATACCCGCCGAAATAAGAGCCATGCTCCCCTGCACCAGAACCTGAACTGTCAGCAGAAGTCCTGGAGAAACCGGGGTCACCTGAAAGCGCTTCAGAACTTTTCTGCTTCTGTAGTCAGACAGAACAAGAGGAAGGGACATGAGGCCGAAAGCGCAGATTCCAATGGACAGATAGGCACCCATTGTTTCCTCAAGCAGTCCCCGGGAATAGGGATGGTCTTTGTAGATCAGAACTGTGAGCCCCATAACAACCACAGGCATAATCATCCCGAAAATAACAGAGTCAGGACTGCGCCAGGCCAGAATCATTTCCGTTTTATATAAAGTTCTTATTTTTTTCATGCGGCTCCTCCGATCAGATTGATATAGGCATCTTCCAGAGAAGCACTGCCTCCTTCCTTCTTCAGTTCCTCCGGGGTTCCCCGGGTCAGAACCTTCCCCTTGTATAAAAGCAGACAGCTGTCACACAGCGCCTCCACTTCATCCATAAAATGAGATGTCAGAATGACCGTGGTTCCCCTGTCCCGGAGTTCCCGGATCTTATCCCAGACCAGGCGCCTGGACAACGGATCCAATCCTGTGGTCAATTCATCCAGAAAAAGGACTTCCGGATTGTGCAGGGAGGCCAGGAGTATGGACAGTTTCTGCTTCTCTCCTCCCGAGAGTGTATCCGCCATCTGTTTCGGATCAAAACCCAGGGCTTTCAAACGCCCTCTCCACTCCGGCTCCGGTGTATACAGAACCACAGTAGATTCACAGAGTTCTCCGATCCGGATTGAGTTCTGCCAGGAGGAATCCTGAAACTGCACCCCTACCCTTTCAAAAAGCATTTTTCTGTCCCTCCGGGGATCTCTGTCCAGAAGGCGGACTGTCCCCTCATCCATTTCTTTGGTCCCCAGAATACACTCCAGGGTTGTGGTCTTTCCCGACCCGTTGGGTCCCAGTATTCCGAAAATGGAGCCCTGGGGGACTGCAAAACTGACCCCCTTCACCGCCTGGCAGCGGACGTAGCTCTTCCGCAGATGTTCAACTGTGAGAATATTCATAACTGTCCTTTATTGTTTATTTTCTGATGACCGGAATCTGAATCTCAGTCAGCCATTCGGCCGGGTCCTCTTTATTCCAGATGCCGTCGATATAGGACTCTCTGGGCAGACCGTCGGCTTGCCATCCCTGTTCCTCAATCCAGCGGAAGAGGGCATTGTAACTCTCTGAAAGGGAACTGTAGGGTCCTTTGTGCATCAGACAGGCCGCTTCATCCACTCCGGGGATTGTTTTGAATTTAACCTTATCCGAATCCGGACTAAAGGCTGTCACCGCTTCACAGATCTCCACATCAATATCCCGCTCCCGGTATTCACCGTCATGGTAGAGGTTAAAGCAGTAAGCCGGCTCGGCACAGACGGCACCGACGGAGTTCATATATTCCCCCATCTTCGGAACCACATCAAAATAACTGTCATAACTGTCTACGGTCACCCTCATGGAGGCGACGATTACTTCGGGCAGTTTCCTGATAACCACAGTGTTCATGGTTTTTACTCCTTCATCGATGAACTGTCTCAGACGGTTGAGCCTGGCCTTCTCCTCCCGGATGCTTCTGACCAGACGGGCTTCCCGGTCCTTCATTAAAGCCGGCAGACGGCTCTCATCCTGAAGAACCATTCCGATCTCATCCAGAGAGAATCCCAGATCTCTCAATGTCAGAATCTGCTGCATCCGGGGCAACTGGGAGGCATCGTAATACCTGTACCCCGTCCAGCTGTCAATTCTGGCGGGAGACAGAAGTCCCAGGCTGTCGTAATGACGCAGCGTTCTGGGAGTAATTCTGTTCATTCTGGAAAATTCACCGATACTATACAATTTTCACCTCTGCGCTTTGGTATAGTATCAGTATAAAGATTGACGCTGCGGAAGGGTCAACACCTATTTTCTGATTTTTGAAATGATAAAGGAGATAAGAAAGAAAAGTGTCAGAATCAGAACAATTGTGGCCCCCGAGGCCAGGTCAAAATAGTAGGAGAGATAGAATCCGGCAATAATGGCAAACACCGCAAAAACAATGGAGATCCAGAGAATCTTAACCAGCTCTTTCACCAGCAGGGAAGCTGCGGCGGCTGGAGTGACCAGCAGTGCCATGACCAGAACAACTCCTACAGTCTGAGTCGCCAATACCGTTGTGGCTGCCACCAGAATCAGCAGGGCAAAATGAATCATCTGGGGAGAGAGGCCGATGGCCTTGGCATGGGTGGGGTCAAAACTGGTGACCAGCAGCTCTTTGAAGAACAGATAAACCGCAGCGACAACAATAACCCCCACCGAAGCAATAAGGATAACATCTACATCTGAGACACCCAGAATATTCCCGAAGAGGATATGACTCAGATCCTTGAAACTGGAGACTCTGGACATCAGCAGGACACCCAGAGCAAAGGCTCCGGCAAAAATCACACCAATGGCCGTATCTTCTTTGAAGCCCTTTTTTCTGGTAAGAGCCCCTATTCCGATAACAGAGAGAACTGCCGCTCCCAATGCTCCGATTAATACATGAATCCCCAGTACGATAGAGATGACAATGCCGGGAAGTACGGCATGAGCCAGGGCATCACCGATAAAGGCCATTCCCCGCCACACGATAAAAGTACTGAGCACACCGCAGCTTATGGCCACTATGATTCCCGCCAGAAGACCTCTTTGAAAAAAACCGTACTGCAGGGGTTCTAATATCCATTCAACCACGGGCTGAGCTCCTTATCCTTGTGAAATTCAAAACCGTAGGCTCTGGCAATATTCTCGGGTGTGAGAACATCCTTCACCGCCCCGTCGGCTATAATCGATTTATCCAGAAACAATGCTCTGCTGAAATGGACCGTCAGTATACCCAGATCATGGGTACTGACCAGAACACTTTTCCCCCGGGAACAGAGGTCCTCCATGGTATGAAAGATCAGTTCCTGAGTCGCGATATCCACATGGTTCAGAGGTTCATCCAGAAGGAGCAGATCCGCATCATGAGCCAAGGTCCGGGCGATCATGACTCTCTGCTGCTGCCCTCCTGACAATTCTCCCACCTGCCTGTCGGCAATATCACAGATTTCCATGGTTTCCATGGCCTGTTCTACGGCGTCTCGGTCTGCAGCGCCCGGTTTCTTGAACCAGCCCAGGTGAACATAACGACCCATGGTAACCACCTGACGGACAGTCACCGGAAAGTGCCAGTCCACAGTGGACTTCTGGGGAACCATAGCCACCCTGTGCCGGCAGGAACTGGAACCGTGGCCGAAAACCGAAATCTCACCGGTCTGCAGGGGTTCCAGGCCCAGAATCAGGTTCATAAGGGTAGACTTCCCGGCTCCGTTGGGACCCACAAAAGCCACCTTCTCTCCCCCTTTGATGGAGAGATTCACATTATCAAGAATTTTATTCTTATTCCCGGGATAGTAAAAACTGACATCCCTTACCTCGAGGGCCGAAGAGCCGCTCAAGGGGGGATGATCACAGTCTTTCCCGTAGCACATTACTGCAGGTTTCTTCATAATTCCCTAATTATAGTGTTTATTATTTATCAAGTCCCGAAATTATCTGATTTACGTTGTATTTCATAAAATCGATATAATTATCCCCTTCTGATCCTTCTTCCCGGAGGGAACCGGTCAGAATCTCATGAACAGAAATCTCATGATCACTCTCTCGGTTCAGTGTCTCTGCCAGTTTCCTGATCCCCTCTCCTGATGCTTCACCGATAAAAATCGCTTCAACATGTTCTTTCTCAAGAAGAGAAATCAGTTTGGAAATCTCACCGGCAGAAGGTTCGGCAGAGGTGGAAAAACCGGGAATAATCGTACCGATAACTTCGAAATCATACTCTTCGGCAAAATGGCTGAATACATTGTGGTCTGTCACAAGCACTCTATGGTCCGGGGGAAGAACATCCAGTTCCTCTCTGATCCATGTATCCAGATTCAGCAGTTCGGCTCTGTAGGCATCTGCATTGGCGGCATATACTGAGCTGTTGCCGGGATCGGCGGCAGCAAGTGCCTGTTCAATCACATCCACCCACTGAAGGACATTCAGGGGGCTCATCCAGGTATGGGGATCAGCACCGTCATGATTGTGTCCGTGATGGTCATCGTCATGGTGATCATCCTCATGGGGCTCTTCACCTTCATGATCGTGGTGATCATCCTCATGGGGCTCTTCGCCTTCATGGTCGTGGTGATCATCGTCATGGTGCTCTTCGCCTTCGTGGTCGTGATGATCATCCTCATGATGCTCTTCCCCTTCGTGATCATCATAATCCGCTTCAATTGTCCGGGAGACCTCCACGATCATCCCCGTACTGACTGTTTCCAGAACAGACATGAGATTTTCCTCAAGATCAAAACCGTTTGTAAAAACAATATCCGCCGTTTCCACCCGGGCCATATCTCTGGGTGTGGGTTCATAGCTGTGGGGATCTGTTCCCTTGGCTATAAGGCTGAAGATTTCAACCGAATCTCCGGCAATCTCTTTAACAACATCATTAACGATGCTGGTGGATGTCACAACTGTAATTGAATCACTCTCTTCCTGACTGCCTCCGGCAAATACTACGGAAGCAGTAAGTGCTAATAACAGTAATATAAATAATTTTTTCATTTTCCCCTCACATTTATTTGGCATTTTTCACATGTTCCTTTCAGAGTCAGATAATGTTCCTCCACTCTGAAACCCGTTTCCTTCTCAATCTTCTCCAGGCTGCCCAAGGGACACTCATTCAAAGATGTAAAACTGTGGCAGGAGACACAGTGCAGAAAATGTCTGTGACAGCTGCTGCTCTGACTGTAATAACGTTCGACACCCCGTTCTGAACAGTCCAGAAGGAAGGAGGAGATTTCTCCTGCTTCTTCCAGATATTTAAGTCCTCTGTAGACGGTGGCCATATCAAGAGATTCTTCCATCTGTTCATAAACCTGCTGGGCACTGAGAGGCTGAACACTCTCCTGCAGCAACTCCAGCAGACGTCTTCGTTTTTTCGTCATCATGTACAAGATAGGCTTATCTAACTGGAAAGTCAAATTTTTGCGAACGATTTGCATATTTTTTTTTAAGACTTCGCATATTGTTTTTAGGACTTCTCTGGAAAAGAGGATATATTACCATTATTGTATTATATTTAAATCCAGGTGATATGGAGAATAGCATATAAACATATCTTTAATATTGATTGCCAGTTAAGCGGTTTGCGATAAAAGGATCTGCGGTCCGAAGGAGTTGATATGCAGATTAAAAGTTGGTTTTTTATTTTTCTGATGACCATTTTAGCTCTGACGGGGATCTACTCTCAAAGCAGTCTTTCCTATTACGAAGGGGATGTGACCGTTTTAAGGAACAGCCGTGAAATGGAGGCTGACTTCGGTATGGATCTCCTGACGGGAGATCTGATCCGGAGCGGTAGAAATTCTGTGGCCATTATAGAGATGGAGCACGGAAGAACCCTTAAACTGAGAGAAGACAGCAGTCTGGTTCTGGAGAATCTGAGCCGGCAGACCTCTGTTGCCCTTAAGAAGGGAAGTGTCTTTTCCAGAGTGGAACGCCTTTCCGGAGGAAGCTTCAATGTTCACACAGATGCTGTTGTGGCAGGTGTGAGAGGAACAGAGTTTTTTATGGCCTTCGGAGAGACCATAGACCATGAGCCGGATCTCTGGCTTTGCGTCAACGAAGGGACGGTGGAAGTATCCCTGAAAAAGGGTGATGAATCTGTTCTGGTTGAGGAAGGGGAAGGATGAGTCGCGAGTGTGGCGTGCCGGTCGCGAACGTCTTTCATGCTGGCGACGGCAACTTGCACCCATTGATTATGTACGACGGAAAGATCCCAGGGGCCTTTGACAAGGCCAACGACTTCGCTCATTCGATCCTTCGATTGTGCATCGAAATGGGCGGTTCCATCACCGGCGAACACGGGGTGGGGATTGAGAAACGTGGCGTTTTTGCTGAGATGTTTGACGAACCCACGATCGATTTGATGCACCGCGTGCGAGCGGAAATGGACCCGCATGA
>JAQQAM010000078.1 GCA_028532905.1 Spirochaetales bacterium | reverse complement strand
CCAAAAAAAAAAAAAAAACACCGTTAACTAAAAAAAAAAAAAAACGAAGCAAACAAATATTGGGGGACGCACGAGACTTATTCAATCGGTTCGACCTGAAGAAGATTCCGGTGCTTGAAGGCGATCCACCACCCGCCGTGCCTGACCTTCCCTTCTGCAACTACATTCGCCCGCACACCAAGGTCGGCCGTCCTCCGGAATGGTCGTTGCAATGCAACATCTTACCCATTTAGACGCGTATTTTGTGTGTGAATGGTGGTGGGCATAATCGACAGGGCAGTTGCAGAGAAGGCCGTGGCGCATGGCCTGCAAGAGGTCACCGTGGAGGAGTATATGGACATGGATTTCGACACCCTCACCACCCAGGCCAGACGTTCCACGTTTTTCAGCAGGGTCAGGGTTTTCAGCCCCAGGAAGTCCATCTTTACCAGACCGCAGGGTTCGATAATATCCATGGTGAACTCTGTTGTGACTTCACCGGTCTTCTGATCCTTGTAGAGGGGCACATAGTCTGTGAGTATGGAATTTCCGATTACCTTACCGCAGGCATGGGTGGATATATGCCGGTTCATCCCCTCCAGTACGCTGGCCACATCAAAGAGTTCCTTGTAGGCCCCTCCTCTGTCGTAGAACTCCTTGAGTTTGGGCTCCACTTCCAGGGCAATCATGGCGTTGATCTTCCGGCCGTCGGGGGTTTTCCCTTCGGGAACCAGCTTGGTAATGGCATTGGACTCGGCAAAGGGTATGTCCAGAACCCGGGCCACATCCTTGAGGACGGCCTTGGTCTTCAGGGTTCCGAAGGTACAGATTCCCCCTACCTGATCGTGTCCGTATTTTCTGTTGACGTATTCAATAACCTCGCCCCGCCGTTCGAAGCAGAAGTCGATATCAAAGTCGGGCATGGAGACACGTTCGGGGTTCAGAAACCGCTCAAAAAGAAGATCGTATTTCAGAGGATCGATATCGGTAATCTTCATGGCATAGGCGATGATGGAACCCGCCCCTGAACCGCGTCCGGGACCGACGGGGATGCCGTTGACTCTGGCCCAGTGAATAAAGTCCCATACAATAAGGAAATATCCTTCAAACCCCATCCCCAGGAGGATGTCCAGCTCGTATTCAACCCGCTTAGTTATTTCCTCTGTCACTTCATTGTAGCGCTCTTTTATCCCCTCCCATGTCAGATGGGTCAGGTATTCGGCCTGGGTCTTGAAGTTTTCAGGAATCACGTATTCCGGTAGAATCGGCCCGGGCTGAGGGATCACCAGATCGCATTTTTCCGCCAGGCGGACAGTGTTTTCAAGGGCTCCGGGGATGTCGCCGAACATCTCAAACATCTGCTCGGGAGTCTTGAAATACATTTCGGTCTTGTCCATTTTGAAACGCTTTTCATCGTCCATCTTCTTGCCCGTACCAATGCAGACCAGAATATCCTGGGCCCGGGCATGTTCTTTTTTCAGATAATGGATATCGTTGGTGGCGATGATGGGAATACCCGTTTCCCCGTGGATCTTTTTGATTCCCTCTATGACGGTTTTTTCCTCCGGAATACCGTGATCCATGACTTCCAGGTAGAAATTACCCTCACCGAAGAGTTCGTTGTATTCCAGGGCTTTGTCTCTGGCTTTCTCATACTCCCCGGCCACCAGGTAGCGGGGTATCTCCCCCCCCAGACAGGCTGTGGAACAGATCAGTCCCTCATGATGGGCTCTGAGCAGATCATCGTCTATACGGGGTTTGTAGTAAAACCCCTCTGTGAACCCCTTGGAGACAAGGATCATCAGGTTTCTGTAGCCTGTCTCGTTTTTACAGTAGAGAACCATATGGAAGTTTTTGTAGCCGCTGGTCTGTTTCTCCTGCCGGGTTGTGGGCGAGACATATACCTCGCATCCTACGACAGGATTGATGCCGGCAGCATGACAGGCCTGCTCGAACCGGAGGGCGCCGAAGAGGTTCCCATGGTCTGTCAGGCCCAGATGTTTCATCCCCATTTCCTGAGCCAGTTCCACATATTTCGGTATGCGGGCGGCACCGTCCAAGAGTGAATAGTCAGAATGATTGTGAAGATGAACAAATTCCAAAAGAACCCCTCCCAAGGTATATTTCCAAAAGACTGTTTATACTGTTTTTACTATAGTGCAGAGACACGATACCTGACAAGAAGTACCGGGTGCTTATTCCCGCTTCATTGAAGCGAAAAGTCCCCTGTATCAGAGGGATCCGCCAGTGATTCCAGAAGCTGACGGAAGAGACTGTTCATGAGATACTCTTCATAGGGATTCTCCGGTTTGCTGAAATACCGGCTCAGACCGCTCATCACTTCATCCAGTTCCTTGCGGGTCAGAGGAAAACGGCGTCCCATCAGGTTGGCCTCCATATCTCTGCTGCGCAGAATAAAGAGCCCTCCGTTTGTAAAAGCCACCCGTACATCCGAGAGTACACCCTTGTCCAGGGATGCCAGCGCGTTGATGGTGAAAAAATCGTTATCCTGTATGTTCACCTTTCTATGGAAGTGAAATGATCCGTCATAAAAGGGTATCCGGATACGGCTCAGAATTTCTCCCTCTGCCAGATCAGGACGGCCTTCGGCATCCAGAAAGGAATTGATATGAATCCATCTTGATTTATAGGAGGCTCTGCCGTTCCGTTTTCTTTTAACATGGCGCAGCTCCATCCGGGCATCCATCAAAAGAAGTACAGGAAACAGATCCATTCTTTTTTCAGGGATACAGAGATTCCCTCCGATGGTGGAGACATTTCTGATGGGGTAGGGACCCATATGGCTCATTGTGTCCAGGAGCAGGGGAGAGGCGACTCCCAACTGGGCATCTATCATTTCGTTTATGGTTACACAGCTTCCCAGTTCAATATAACGGTCAGTCCGGCTGATTTTTTTCAGTTCATCCAGCTGTCCCACAGCCAGAATACTGTGGTGTTCTCCATCAGGCTTCATGGTATGGTTCATCAAGTGGGTTCCGCCGGCCATGATCAGGGAACGGGGAGCTTTATTGTAAAGATTCAGCAGGACTGTCATGTTCTGGGGGATATGGACATGAAAGGCGGTGTTTTCTGTCAATTGACCCTCCTCTGTCTGAACCGGGCGGCTGTCAGAATACCGGCTTTCAGGGTTTCATAGGGGGTACAGCTGCAGTTCACAGCTGTCAGAATTTCCAACAGCTGCCGCTCGTCGGGCCGGGGGTATCGGTCCAGCAGAATCCCTGTTGACAGGGTTCTGGCGGGAGCACAGAAATCACAGAGGTGAACCCCCTCTTTCTTAAACCCTTTGTAGATATCCTCGAAATCTTCGGTTTCCGCATACCCTTCGATGGTCAGAATCTCTCTGTTTTTAATCTGAAAGACCGGTATAAGACAGGAGTAGACCAGTTTTCCGTCCAGAATAACGGAACAGAGCCCGCAATACCCCTTACGGCAGGCACTTCTGAGACCGTACATTCCGAACTCATCCCTGAGAACATCAGACAGTTTATAATAGGCCGGAACATCTACACTGACCTCTTTTGAATTGAGGGTGAAGGGGATCAGCATCAGAGACCTCCTGCCAATAGAGAAGCGGAATTCACAGGCAGTCCTGTAACCGTCAGACCTGAGGCCTGAGACACAGCCTGAATAAAGGCGGGGGGGATGGTTCCCAGAGCCAGCCCTTCAAGCCCGCCGGGTTGAACGGTTTTCCGTTTGTCCTCGAGAAACTCAAGATGGAGTTCCGGGAACAGGCTCGGTTTAATGGCCTGTTTCTCCATACACTGCACCAGCGCCAGGCGGACTTCAGATTCCACAAACGAACGGGCGGCCGGCGGATCCAGAAGGGTCCCGCAGTGAACAGTCAGCCAGATCCGGGGAATGGATATCTCTTTTGTGGCCGTATACAGGGAGACTTCCACCACCGCACAGCCCCAGGAGGGATTGGAAAAGGGATTTCCTGTCATCTCGTCTTCATTCCACTCATTGGCCGTCCGCCTTCTGTAGGATCTGGTTTCTGTGATGGGCAGCCCTTCTCTGAATCGCTTTTTCTGAATAATGGAGCAGCACTGGTCGATGAGCCTGGTAAAGACAATTGTATTCCGGGAAAGGCAGGAGGGGCCGTTGAAACTGTGCTCGTCCGGCCGGTCCTGAAAAAGATGGATCTGGTCTTCCTCCAGGCTCAGGGCGGCAGAGATATTCTTTTTCCATATGGCCAGCATTCCCGGAGAAGCCGGAACGGTCCCCAGGTGGACATCCAGATGTCCCTCTTTCTGCAGTGTGGCCGAAACAGAAGCGGCGCTGAGCAGCTTGTCCCGGCTGAGAAACTCATATCCCTGCCGTCCGGCGGCCATGCCGATTCCCGTATAACTGGACGGGGAGACGGGGAGGGCCGTTCTGTTGGTTCTTATCTGCCTGGAGACGGCATGCTTTCTTGTGTAGTCTGAAACCTTTGCCAGGGAGCTGATCATATCTGCCAGGGGAGGGGTCTCTCTGAGTTTTCTCATGGTGGTGTTGAGATTCCCTTTTGACGAGAGGTTCCGGCATCTCCATTCAGCCGGGTCCTGTCCGGATTCCACGGCAATATGATTGACCAGCATCTCTATTCCGAAGGCTCCCTGTGCCAGACCCCAGGTGCTTAAGGGGAGCCAGGGAGGTGTATTGCTTTTAAAGCTCTTAACCTGAATATCCATATGCCGGCACTGGTAGAGTCCGGCCGCACCCAGACAGAGACGTGCCGCCACTTCTGATGAAAAGCAGCAGTAGGCTCCGGTATTCAGATAGATCCTGGCATCCACAGCTGTCAGCCGGCCTCCTGCATCAACTCCGGCTCTATAGGAGTAGTAAATTTCTTTTTTATGTCTCTCTTCGGCTTCGGCGATCAGTTTAACCGGCTGCCGGAGTATACTGGTGGCACAGACGCACAGGGCGGCATGGGGAATAGACTGCCAGATGTGGGCATCCCCTGTTCTGCCGGCGGGGTTGAAGTGTATTTCCACCTGTTTCCGGCTGATTCCTGCTGCCTGGGCGCAGAGTTTTCTTAACAGAGAGGGCCACTGGCTGTGGAGATGAAGCCTGTAGGTGCCTCCCTCCTTGCTGCAGTATACATCATGTTCCGGATAGACAGGCATTTCCGGAACAGTCAGAGTAAAGCTACCCTCAACAACTGAATCCGCTTTTTCCAGACCCCGGAGGGTGGAGCCCTTTCGAATCATCTTCTCCACAGGGGACGCCTGTCTGTCCCTCATCCTGCTGGGAGGGAAGCCGGGAATAGGCGATATTTTTATCTCAATCTGTTTTCTGATGCTGAAAAGCTCATCCAGATCGGGGCCGGTAAGAAGACCTACCGCCTGACCGGTATACAGAATCTCCTTCTCTGCCAGCAGAGGCACATCGTCATCAGGGTAGGGAAGAATGTTTTTTCCGGGAATGTCCGATGCCTGAAAGAAGCTGATATGTCCGGGCAGACGGGGAAGGATTATCCCTTCCAGAAGACCCGGTGCTTTCCGGGCTTTCAGCTGGAGGGCATAAACCATTTTTTTTGAGGATATGTCTTCGGGGAATCTGACCTTGCCGGCCATTCTGTTCCTGAATTTGTCCTCTGACATCAGCGGTCTCCGGAACTCAGAATCTCAATAACACAATCACAGACTCTCTCGATCTGCTGCCTGCTGATACCGGGGAAGAGGGGGAGGCTCACGACTCTGTGAAACAGGGATGCTGCTTCAGGAAAATCCGATTCCTCCAGGGAGTAGCGTTCCCGGTAGTAGGTCATCATATGAAGAGGTTTATAATGAACCGATGTCCCTATGCCACTCTTGTTCAGCTGTTCAATAAACTCGTTTCTGCTGATGGCCAGTCTGTCGGTTTTCAGGCGGATGATGAAAAGATGCCAGGCGTGGTTCTCTTTCCATTCGGGAAGATCCAGAAGCCGGGACACAGGACTGGAGCCCAGAATCTCCAGGTAGGTTCTCACAGCTTCTTTTCTCTGATCCAGCATGGACAGCGCCCGTTTCAGCTGAATCCGTCCGATGGCGGCAGCCATATCGTTCATATTGTATTTGAATCCCGGTGCGATGACATCATATTCCCAGGGAGCTCCGGCTTCGGTATATCTGTTCCAGACTGATTTATTGATTCCGTGAAGCCGCATGGCACAGACCCGCTCTCTGATCCGGGAGTTAGATGTGACAATCATCCCGCCTTCTCCGGTGGTGATCGTCTTGTTGGCATAAAAGGAGTACACTCCGGCATCACTTCGGGTACCGATCATGCCGTCAGCTGAGTCAACGGGAAAACAGTGGGCCGCATCTTCCACAAGAAAAAGACCATACCGTCTGCTGATCTCCTGAAGATCTTCAATAAACTCAGGATCACCGGCTATATGAACAGCCATAATTCCTTTTGCCCGGGCCCCTTCTTTCAGAAGGGATCGGATGGTTGTTTCACAGGCCCGGACATCCATATTCATACGGCCCGGTGCACAGTCTACAAATACAGGATCCCCGCCGCAATACCGGATAACTTCCGCCGACGCCGTAAAGGTGAATGAGGGAACCAGAACCTTATCTCCCTCCTGCACCCCCAGGGCTTCCAGAACAAGATGCAGTCCAGCAGTGGCAGAGTTGACTGCCAGAGCCCAGGGAGCGCCGGTAAATGCGCTGAATTCTTCTTCAAAAGCCTGGGCTTCTGCTCCTGTGGTCAGCCAGCCGCTTCTCATGACTTTAAGGACAGCTTCTTCCTCTTCCCTGCCCAGAGACGGCCGGGCAAAGGGGATGGTTTCAGTATTCAGATTCGTCATCGGGAACCCTCATTCCGGGAAAGTAGCGGCTGAGAATGGTACGCAGTGCTTTTCTGTTTCTGTACAGAGTTTCATCACCGGCGTAGCAGACCGGTTCGATCTCCCGGATCAGTTGGGAAAGGGATACGGGAAGAGGTTCTGACTCCACCTTGAATATCCTTTCATATTCAGTCTGGCTGGGCTCTTCGCCCTCACTCCAGAGCCTCTCTTTTATCTTTTCGCCGGGTCTCATTCCTATATAGGATACGGGAATATCCGACTCGCTGAATCCGTAGAAATGAATCATCTGTCTGGCCAGTTCCACGATCTTCAGAGGTTCTCCCATATCCAGTACATACAGACCTCTGTTTTCACCAACACCCCCTGCTTTCAGAACAAGGGAGGACGCTTCGGGTATGGTCATAAAGTAGCGGGTTGTTTCAGGGTGGGTGACTGTTACAGGTCCGCCGGCCAGAATCTGCTCTTTGAACAGCGGGATGATACTCCCCCGGGAGCCCAGGACATTGCCGAAACGGACCACCATGAAATCGTGTCCTTTTTTTCTTTCATCCAGAACCAGCATTTCGGCAATCCTTTTGGTCACGCCGTATATACAGGAGGGATTAACCGCTTTGTCTGTGGAGATCAGAACCAGGCGTTCCGTTCCTGCTGCTTCGGCGGCTTTAATAAGATTGTAGGTTCCGAAAACATTGTTTTTTACAGCCTCTACAGGATTGTGTTCCAGCATGGGGACATGTTTATGGGCGGCGCAATGAAAAATCACATCCGCCTTCAGGCGTTTCAGTATAAAAGAGGTAAACTCGGCATCCTGAAGATCCCCGATAACCGGAACCACTGTGGCTTTCTCTCCGACTCCCCCTTCCTGAAGCAGTCTGAGTTCCTTGTCTATTCTGTAGATGCTGTTTTCCCCATGACCCAGCAGATAGAGACGCTCGGCTCCTCCGGAAAGCAGCTGTCTGGCCAGTTCACTGCCTATACTGCCCCCGGCTCCTGTGATCAGTACTCTTTTACCCCTCAGATAGGAGAGGCTTTCCACCAGATCAATAACTACAGGGTTGCGGCTTAAAAGGTCTTCGGGATTGATGTCCCGGGCCTGGATCAGGTGGGCGTGGCCGTTCACAATCTGGGATATATTGGGGAGAATCCGAATCCTGTGGAACTCAGCCTTGCTCAGGATACGGTAAATTGTCGTCAGTTCCCGTTTATCAGCCGTGGGAATGGCAATAATCGCTTCATCAGCCGGGGTTGTTCTGAGAATGCCTGCAAATTCTTTAATGGGACCCAGAACAGGGATCTTTCCTATTTTGGTTCCGATTTTTCCCGGATCATCATCCAGAAAGGCAACCACTTCCCCTGTATGATTTTTGCTGCTGATTTCCTGTGCGATATTTTCGCCGGCAAAACCGGCGCCGATGATGAAAATTCTGTTCCCTTTTTTGCTGCTCACGGGAATCAGAATAACACAGTCCCACCTGTTCGTTAATATACCACTTGTGAAAAAACACTTCCTTTTCTTTTTAAACCGCCGATAATATGAAAAATCAAGGTGTTCCTGGAACACCGGGAGTACTAAAATGAAAATTGGTTTTTTAAAGAAAGCTGTATTGATATCGTTGTTTTCCCTGTCCCTGCTGATGCCTGCTGCGGCCCGCACAGTTCTGGTTCACTCTCCCCATCTGGGGGAGGAACCTCCCCAGGAACTGAAGCTGAGTTCTCAGTCGGCGGAGGCGGGTATCATGGACGTGCTGTTCAACAGGGGCTGTATAGTCTTTTCCGACAGTACAGAGCTGGACCTGAAGGGATTGCAGATGATGTCTCAAAAAACAGATTCAGATTATGCCATCGACTGGGTTATTGAAGATTACGGTCTTAAAGGACGGCTGATCAGTACAGAAGACATGACTGTTCTGAATGAGTCCCGCATCTCCCGTTCGGATTTTAATACCCGTTATGCCAGCATAGAGGAGCTTTACACGGTTCTGGGAACCAGGCTTTGTGAAATGTTGGTGGGTGAACAGTGGTAGTCAAGGAGAATATAATGTCAAAAAACATCATGAAGGGAAAACCTGGTTCACAATTTATCATTATCTCATTACTTGTCTTTTTCGGGATAAGCGCTCCTCTGACGGCTCAGGCTACATGGTCGGGGAATGCCACTGTGGAAGCTTCGGAGTTTGTCAATTTTGTTGATGATATTCCTCTGGCGGGAGCTTCCAGCTCTTTTACCAGAAATACAGTGGTTGTGATCAAAAATCCCCTGAATAATAAAACGGCGGAAGTCACCATCGTAAAACGCTCTCCCCGCCCCGGGGTTTTTATGCTTCTCAGTGAAGAGGCGGGCCGGGCTCTGTCCATGAGTGAAGGACAGACCGTTCAGGTGGAAGTTCAGGTGGCAGCCAGCGGCAGCAGCAGTGTTTACGATGAGTTCAAAAGTTCTGATCCTGATATAAATCCTGCGGTGACCGTCCCTTCTGAAGCAGAAGAATCAGAGAGTGCCCCTCTGGCGGAGAT
>JAQQAM010000077.1 GCA_028532905.1 Spirochaetales bacterium | reverse complement strand
CCTGCTCTATCCATATGGAGCCGGATACTGTGTAGACATACACTCCGCCTTTACCAGATTTCCTCTTGGGGGCTCCAATAAAGACCATACCCTCTGTCAGGGCGATAGAGGTCCCGAACGCATCACCCTGTTCGCCGTCTGCAGGGGTTAAAAAAAACACTTCCGTCCATGTGCTACCATCGTAGCTGAATATGTAAGCGGCGCCGTCCCAATCGTTACCATGATTGATGTCATATCCCCAGGCGCCTACAGCCAGTGTATCTCCGTAACAGGAGAGGGCTCCTCCGAAGAAATCATTTGCCCCATCCCCCTGTCCGGCTGTAATAATTTGTGTTTCAGACCAGCTGTTACCGCCCTGATCTTTCAAATAATAGACTGCTCCGGTTCCAGAGTTGTTTCCTTTTGCCCCTATAAGAAGATTATTGTCTCTATGGAATGCAATGCTCACACCGTAGTTATCGCTGGTTGCTTCTCCCGAATGAATATCTACTTCAGTCCACTGATTCCCATCATAAGCATAAATATATACAATTCCCGTTCCAGATAAGTGATTTGGGTATCCAACAGCCAGGATATTACCGTTAAATGCCATTGCAGAACCGTAGTCATCCGTTTGTGTGTAACTGGAGGGAGTCAGCCTCTGTTTTTCCAGCCACTCTCCGTTCTCCAGATGGTAGGCATAAACGACTCCCTCAGCTTTGTTCTTTCCGGGTGCACCCACAAACAACCATTCTCCATCTGTTGCAATAGCTTCCCCAAAATAATTATCATATAATCCTGACTTGGATCCGGCAATATAATCCGTTTCCCTAATCTCCTGAGCCGCTGAAACGGTAACATCCAGACTGCTCCCCTCCCACCCGCTTAGGGAATAGACAAGAGAATCATTGAAATTCCGAGATACTCCTGACTCAGGTGTAATACTGTCTGCCCCGTGTTGAATTATGGGAGTCAGAGAGCTGATATCTTTCAGCATATACGGCAGTGTCAGTTTAAGTTCAGACCGATCCTCATCAAATGTCCAGCTGCTGCCGAAGTCTGAAAAGCCGAAGGATGTGATGGTCAGATCAACGGGAAACTCCGGGTCCAGATGTAATGCAATCTGATTCTCACCCTCAGTAATATCCATCACAGCCTTTGCCATTGATGCCGGGACGGCATCATTCTCTTCGTTATAGGCTTTCAGAAGAAGCTCAATGCCCTCTCCTGTGGGGACCTCGGGAATAGAACAGGTCGTTACTCCTTTACTCAGAACAAAGTTCCGGGTGATCATCAGCGGTTCTGCCGCTGCCATCCCTTCAGCAGAGTTTTCACTGCCGGCAACAGGGTAGGTCAGGGTCACAGTGAGCCTGTCTGCATCCCCGTGAATCACTCTGCCCGGAGTGTGAGGGCTTCCTGTTCCTTCCGGTTTAGATACGGCCATCAGCAGATCCGCCCTGTTGTTCATCAGGCTGTTCCAGCAGGAAAGGGTTGAAAAAAGACTCAGAAAAATCATCAGAATAGGTAAAGAGAGCTTCAGTTTGTAGTGCATAATATGAGACCTTACGATTTTGTTATAATTAAATGTTAACAATATTATATCGCAAATTATTATTTATTTTAGCCAGTTCCGGGGAAAATCCTGAAATTATAATATTTCAACAGGCTTGATCAGAGTTGCGCAATTTCAGATAATCTGTCTATGCATATACCATTTCTGCTCAGTCTTTCCGGAATACTCCTTGGTTATTTTCTTAAGCGAATCGGTCTGGTGAAGGGGGAGGACAGTGCTCCTTTATCCCGTATTGTCATGAATGTCACTTTGCCCGCACTGATTCTGCTCACCTTAACTGATGCCCATCTGAAAAGAGAACTGATCATTCTCCCTCTGATTCCCATTGTTATTGGAATCCTGGGTTACGGAGCTGGTCTGTTCCTGTTCAGAAAACTTCCTCCGGAGCAGAAGGGTGTTCTTTTAATGGGAACCATGGGGTTGAACCTGGGGCTTTTTGCCTATCCTCTTTTCAGAGGACTGTTCGGAGACACGGGAGTTGAAGTTGCCGCCCTGCTGGATGTAGGGAATGCTGTGGCAATTTTCGGTCTCTGTTATTTGGCGGGAGAGAGGTATGCACCTGTTCAATCCGGAGAGAAAAGAGGGGTCGCGGGAGTTTTAAAAGTCTTTCTGACTTCTGTTCCTTTTATGAGTTATGTTGTCTCTCTGGTGGTGAACCTGGCGGGACTGAGGCTTCCGGAATTTCTAATCTCCTGGCTGACCATTCTGAGTCATGCCAACCAGTTTCTGGTTCTCATCGTTCTGGGTCTTGTTCTGAGTTTTGACTGGAGGCACCATCTGTCAAAGGGGTTGATCATGCTTCTGCTGCTCCGGTACTCCCTGGCACTGGCCGCGGGTTTTATCTTCTGGAATATTCTTCCCCTGGACTATCTGATCCGGAAAATTGTTGTGCTGTCTCTGGTTCTGCCCACGGGATTTTCTATCGTTCCTTTCTCCATAGACTTCGGTTATGACAGGGACAGCGCCGGAGCCATGATGAACATTACCCTTATTGTCAGCTTCTTTATGATGTGGGGACTGACAATACTGCTTTGATGTCTGCCGTTTTGGCAGTAATCAGGTATAATCTAATTTTTGATCGTCTCTGATTTTATTTGCTTGCCTTTTGATCGTTTTTGGTTCAGAATGGTTCAAAGGAGGACACTGTTCTCTTAACGTAAAGGGTAGAAGGCAATATGAAAATGGATATACCTGCTGAACGGCGCGCCCGTATTCTGCAGCTTCTGAAAGAAAAGGGTATTGTCCGGGTTGATGAGTTAAGCAAAGATCTGGATGTTTCTGTTATCACCGTCAGACGAGATCTGGCTTCCATGGAATCCGACGGACTTCTGGAGCGTACTCACGGCGGCGCCATTCAGTCTCATGTCAAAGTGAATGAACCCACCTATCTGGACAAGGGGCAGCAGAATGTGGCTGTTAAAAGCGATATCGCCAGAATGACGGCATCCCTTATTGAATCGGGTGAAACCGTCTTTATCAACAGCGGTTCCACAACAGCCCTGATTCTGAGGGAGCTGGTTCAGATTCCCAAGCTCACCATAGTCAGCAATAATACGGCAGCCCTCTATAATCTGGAGCCTGTCCCCGATTGCGAACTGATCCTGACCGGGGGAACTCTCCGGGCCGGGACAGGATGTCTTGTGGGAGATGGAGCCCTGGATCGTCTGGGCAAGTCCTACCCCACAACCAGTATCATCGGAATTGACGGTATCTCTCTGCGGCGGGGACTGACCTCTCATAATCCCCATGAAGCTGCTGTGAGTCGGAAAATGATTGAACAGACCGCCGGAAGAGTTATTGTGGTGGCCGATTCCAGTAAAATCGGAACCCTCTCTCTCCACCATATTGCCCCCATATCCACTGTTTCATTCCTGATTACCGATTCTCTTCCTGATTCATCCATGAAAGAAGATTTTAATGCAGCAGGAGTCGAGCTGATCATACTGGATGACCTTAGGTAAGCATATAAGCACTGATACAGTGTCATAAAATAAATGAAGGAGGGCGGAATGGGATACGCCGATGCCTACAAAGATTGTGAATGGATGGACTTTGAAGTCCTGGAAGATTTTATGAAACAGGTTCTGAAGAACAGCGGGATTCCGGCATCCGATGCCGATATTATTTCGGATGTACTCATTGAATCGGATAAAAGGGGTATCGACTCTCATGGTATCGGCCGGCTGAAACCGATTTATATCGACCGTCTGGATGCGGGTATTGTAGAACCTGTGACAAAAGTGGATATTTTAAAGGAAACCTCAACCACCGCTGTGTTGGACGGCAACAACGGAATGGGGCATGTGGTTTCCAAACAGGCTATGCAGATGGCCATCGACAAGGCGAAGGAACACGGCATGGGAATGGTGGCCGTGCGGAACTCCACTCATTACGGTATTGCCGGATACTATACTTCCATGGCGACCAAAGCCGGAATGATCGGTATGACCGGTACCAATGCCCGTCCCTCCATCGCCCCCACCTTCGGTGTGGAGAATATGCTGGGAACCAATCCCCTGACCATCGGACTGCCGACGGATGAAGAGTTTGATTTCAATCTGGACTGTGCCACCTCCGTTTCCCAGAGAGGAAAACTGGAAGTCTACGGCAGAGCCGGCAAGGACCTTCCTCCCGGGTGGGTTATTGATGAGAACGGTGAAACCAGAACCGATACACAGCAGGTTCTTGTGGACCTGACCAAGGGCAAAGCCGCCCTGGCTCCTCTGGGAGGACTGGGAGAAGAGACTGCCGGTTTTAAAGGGTTCGGTTATGCTACGGTTGTGGAAGTTCTCTCTGCTGCCCTGCAGGACGGAAAGTTCATGAAAGATCTGAACGGCTTTGATGCGGATGGAAATAAAATTCCCTATCCTCTGGGACACTTTTTTATTGCCATTAACACAGAAGCCTTTATGGGAGAGAAGGTATTCAGGACCATTGCCGGTTCCATTATGAGAGGACTCAGAGCTTCCAGAAAAGCCCCCGGTCAGGAGAGAATCTATACAGCCGGTGAAAAAGAACATATCGCCTGGGAGTACAGAAAAGACCATGGCTGTCCGGTTCCCGAGAGTCTGCAGAAACAGATGTCCGAACTCAGAGACCGCTGGAATATGGATTTCAAATTTGCCTGGGACTGATTCCGGGATTGAATAAGATAATAATTTTTAAGGAAGATAGAGACATTATGGAAGATATGAAGAAAAAGGCACTGGCCTACCACCAGCTGGAGGGGAAACCGGGAAAACTGGAGGTTATCGCCTCAAAACCCTGTGTCACAGCAGATGATCTGACTCTGGCCTACTCCCCCGGAGTGGCTCACCCCGTTCTCGAAATTGCCGACAATCCCCAGGACGCCTATAAGTATACAGGCAAGGGAAACCTTGTGGCAGTTGTGTCCAACGGAACCGCTATTCTGGGACTGGGGGACAGAGGCGCTCTGGCCTCAAAACCTGTAATGGAAGGGAAGGGTGTCCTGTTCAAAAGATTTGCGGATATAGATGTCTTTGATATTGAGCTGGATACGAAAGACCCCAAAAAGATCATTGAGACTGTAAAACTGATGCAGCCCACCTTCGGCGGAGTGAATCTGGAGGACATCGGAGCTCCCGAATGTTTTGAGATTGAGCAGACTCTGATCAAAGAGTGTAATATTCCCATCTTCCATGACGACCAGCACGGTACAGCCATTATCGCCACTGCCGGTATGATGAATGCCGCCGAGATCATCGGGAAAAAAATGGGAGATCTGAAGGTTGTCGTTAACGGCGCCGGTGCGGCGGGAATCAGCTGCAGCAAGATGTTCCTGGCTGCCGGAGTGAAGAAGGAAAACCTGATTCTTCTGGATTCAAAGGGTGTTCTCTATAAGGGAAGAACCGAAAGAATCACTCCCGAAAAAGAGGAGTTCCTTCTGGAAACAGACAAGAGGACTCTGGCTGATGCGGTTGACGGATCAGATGTTTTTATCGGGCTTTCCGTGGCCGACTGCCTGACGGCGGATATGCTGAAATCCATGGCCAAAGATCCCATTATTTTTGCCATGGCCAATCCCAATCCCGAAATCAGACCCGAACTGGCTCTGGCCACACGGGATGATGTGATTATCGGAACCGGCCGCAGCGACTATCCCAACCAGGTGAACAACGTCCTGGGATTCCCCTTTATCTTCAGAGGGGCCATGGATGTGAAATCCACCAAGATATCCGAAGGGATGAAAATGGCGGCAGCCAAAGCCCTGGCGGATCTTGCCAAAGAGCCTGTCCCTGAAGAGGTTGTCAAAGCCTATGGACGGGATTTCAGCTTCGGCAGAGAGTATGTGGTTCCCAAACCCTTTGACCCCCGTGTTATTGAATGGGAAGCTGTGGCTGTGGCCAAAGCCGCTTGCGAAGAGGGACTGGCTGCGGAACCCAAAACCGACTGGGATGCCTACCGAGCCGAGCTCAAGGCCAGAATGGAAAAACACTGGAAATAATCACTTTTCCGGTTTTACCTGTTTATACCGCAGATCCGATACGCGCCGGGTCTGCGGTTTTTTTATTGTCCGGCGAAAAAAAGGCTGAACCGCCATAGACGATTCAGCCCCGCAATAATTCTAAAAAATTCTATTTTATCTGGTAGGCATTATCCAGTTGGGTATAGCCATAACCGCATCAGGGATATAGGTGACGCAGATCAGGACAAAGATCATAACCAGATAGAAGGGGAGCATGGTTTTGGCCAGCCGTTCTATCTTCACTCCCGATATGGCACTTCCGATAAACAGGGTGCCCCCCACAGGAGGTGTAATCAGACCGATCCCCAGGTTGAATACCAGAATCACTCCGAAGTGGACCGGATCCATTCCCAGCTGCAGAACAACAGGGAGCAGGATGGGAGAGGCAATCAGAATGATGGAGGACATGTCCATAATCATCCCCAGAAGCAGGAGCATCACATTCAGCATGATCAGAATAATAATCTTGCTGGAGGTGACCGACAGGATGAAATTGGCCACCAGTGCCGGTATCCTCAGGAAGCTCAGTACCCATCCGAAAGCCGATGAGAGGGCAATGAGAATCAGAACGATGGACAGTGTGTTGATGGACTTCTCCAGTATCTTCCAGAAGTCATTCAGAGGTATCTCTCTGTACACAAAAAAGGTGATCACAAAGGCCCAGACAACCGCAATGGCCGCCGATTCGGTCGCTGTAAAAACACCGCCTACAACCCCCACAACAACAATCACAACGGTAAAGAGGCCAAGGAACGAGTCCTTGAGGGAGACCAGGATATTTTTTATACACAGCTTGTCTCCCTTGGGATATTTCCGTTTGATGGAGACGAAGAAACTGTAGATCATCAGGGCAATTCCCAGAAAGACACCGGGGATCATTCCTGCCAGAAACAGCCGCCCGATAGAGACGCCGCCGGCTACCATGGCAAAGATCACCATATTATGGCTGGGGGGAATCAGAAGTCCCTGAACAGAACTGGCCATGGTCACGTTGGTGGCAAACTCATCGTCATAGCCCTGTTTCTTCATCATGGGGATCATGATTGAACCGATGGAGGCCGTGTCCGCTGTTGAGGAACCGGAAATCCCTCCGAAGAACATGGAGGCCAGAATATTCACCATGGCCAGTCCTCCCCGCAGCCAGCCCACAAGGGCATTGGATAGCTTGATCAGGCGGTTGGAGATTCCTCCGGCACCCATAATCTCACCGGCTATAATAAAGAAAGGGACCGCCATGAGGGTGAATTTGTTCACACCCCCCACCATATTCTGAATCAGCTGCTGCAGGGGCAGGTCCAGATAGATGATGGTTCCTGCTGTGGATATGCCGATGGCAAAGGCAATGGGGAAACGCAGGGTAATCATAATCAGAAAGGAGCCCACAAGAATGAGGGTTCCCAGGGTTTGTGTATCCATTATTCACTGCCTCCTGTTTCTGTGTTTTCAAGGACAGACAGTTCTGTCTCGATCTTTTCGGTTTTTTCCAGGATTCCGAAAAACTCCAGCACCTTTTCCAGGGTCATGGCGAAGATGATAATTCCCGCCAGGGGGACAGAAAGATACTGCCAGCTGGTGGCAATCTGCAGTCCTGTCAGACGGCTCAGACGCATTCCCCATGTGAATTTGAATCCGGCGAAAATCAGTACCAGGGAAAAAATCATTATGCTTACTGTGGAGATCAGTTTGACTCTGTCGATTGCTTTTTTCGACAGAAACAGATCCAGCATGGTCATCTTCATATGGGCTTCTCTCCGGATGGCCAGGCCGGAACTGATCAGAGCCATATAGGTTATACTAATTAAAACGACTTCTTCTCCCCAGACAGGGTGGCTGTGCAATACGTATCGCCCGAAAACAACATAGGCTGTGATGACAATTGTTATGATGAACAGTATTTTACAGGTGAACAAAGAGACGTTGTAAATAGTGTCAAAAAAACTCTTGAGAGTTTTTTTACCGCTATTCATTTCATTCCTCCAACAAAGGAAGAGCAGAACCCGGGGTTCCGCTCTTCCTGAATAATTTTAATAGGGATTATTTCGCCAGTATGGCGGCCATTTCATCTTCCAGGCCGGCAATATATTTGCTGACTACAGGAGATGTTTTAGCCTGTACCGCAGCCATGTCGCTGACTTCAATTACAGTGGCAACTTCTTTGATCTTTCCAATCAGTTCGGCATCCACCTTGGCGGCGTTGGCTTTACAGAAAGCCTGTGCTGCAGCAGAGGCTTCCATAATGACAGCCTGCTGGGCTTCGGACATTTTGTTCCATACCGCTTCGGACATCAGAGTGATACCGGGGCTGTAGGTGTGGCCGTCCAGGATGTAGTAGGGGCTGACCTCATAGAACTTATTGTTATAGTAACCGGCAAAGGGCTGCTCCGCACCGTCAACAACACCGGTGGACAGTGAGGAGTAGAGTTCACCCCAGTCGATGGGTGTGGGTTCGATTCCGATGGATTTTACTGTATCGGACATAACCTGTGTCTTGGGAACTCTCATCTTTTTTCCATTCAGATCATTCATAGAGCTGATGGGTGCTGTTGTAAAGAAGTGGCGGGCTCCTTCTTCCACATAGTAGAGACCGACCATTTTGGAACCAACTTCCTGGGGTTCTTTCAGATAGGCTTCTCCAATTTCACTTTCCAGAACATTCCACAGATGCTCTCTGTCACGGAAAGTATAGGGCATGCTGAAGAGGCTGAGTTTGTTGATATTGAAATCAGAAAGAGCATTGGTGTTTCCTCTGAAAATATCAACAGAGCCGCCGCCCACCTGAAGGGCCTGCATACTCTCTTTTTCACTGCCCAGAATACCGGATGTAAAGACCTGTACAGTCATGGCACCGCCGCTGAGTTCTTCCACCTTGTCGGCAAAATAGTATCCCACATCCGCAAGGGGGTGTCCGTCGGGATTCAGTTCCGCATAAGTCAGTTTCATTTTTCCGATTTCACCTTCGGCGGCAGCTTCTCCCTGGCCGTTGGCCCAGACCATTGCTGACAGCATCATTAAAAGGGCTGTGAGCAGTACAAATTGTTTTTTCATTAGATTCCTCCATTTGGTGTCTGGTCATTTACGCTTGTATTTCGTAAAGACTGATACATTATTGTGGAAGAGCTTTTGTCAGCACGCTCTCTGGAAGATTTCTGATTTGTAATGGATTGTACTTTTCTATGGTGCGATTGTATTCTGAACGTATTGGATTGGATGAAAAAGGCCTCTTCAGGGCTCTTTACTGCTGTTTTTGTACTGTGTGGGCGTCATGCCTGTTTCTCTTTTAAAAAGGGCACTGAAGGAGTTGGGAGTCTGATATCCTACATCCATGGCAATCTCTGTTATGGCTTTTTCCGTTGTTTTCAGCAGCTTTTTGGCTTGATTTATCCGGACAATGGTCAGGTATTCAGAGTAGGAATAACCGCTGGTCTTTTTGAATATGGATTTAAAGTAGGACTCGCTGATGCACACCTCATGGGCCACATCCTTTACAGAAATGGCTTCGGCAAAGTGGGCATCAATGTATTCTTTGGCCTTCCGGATAATATTCTGAGATCTGTTGGTATGAGAACGGGACACAATGCCAATTATGTCTTCTGTTCTGGCCCTCAGCCAGTCTTCCATCTGCGTGCTGCTGCGGATAGCGGCAGATTCGGCAAAGAGCTTTCCGCTGAGTTTCAAGAGGTCATCCACATCGCCTCCTCCGTCCATGGCGGATTCGATCATGGTACCCAGAAGTTCATAAATACGGACTTTCAGGAGATTCTCTTCTTCTCCTCCATAGCGGGGCAATCGGGACATCAGGACAGGGAGCTGCTCGGCTGCTTTAACCCCGTCTCCCGTCCGGATGGCTGTCAGAAAAGCCTGCTTTTCCTTCTGGGGATATTCGGGTCTGGATTCTTCATCCTGAATGTCTGATATGTGTATGACCTGTCCCCCTTCGATGCTGGAGGCGTAATCCACTGCGGTGATCGCTTCATGGTAGGACTTCTTGAGATCTTTCAGACCGCTGCAGGCTCTTCCGATCCCTATATTGAAGTTGACCAGATCTTTCTGGCTCTTTTTCAGGGTTTCACAAAGACCTGTCGTTTTCATCCGGCTGGTCTGGGGATCTTTACGGCAGGAGAGGCAGAGCCCCAGCATATCTGTGCCCATGGTCATAAGGATGAACCTGTTTTTTCCCAGTATCTTCTCCAGAAGCGCTGTTGTTTCCCGTACCAGAGTTTCACTTATTCCGGTAAACCCTTCTCTATTGGGGACAGCCGGTGCTCTTAAAACAATAAAAGTGTTGATCTCTCCTGATATCTGCAGAAGGTCCAGCATGTCCGTCACCTGCTGATGTCTGTGAACATCAAGGGAGAGATCCTGAATCAGATCCTCCCGGATATAGGAGATAACCTTGTCCATACGGCGCCGGTTCTCTCTGATCTCCAGAGAGACTCCGTAACCCAGGAAAAAGACGCTTGCCAGTGAACCGACATAATAGATCCACCACTGATGGAGGAGGGAACCTCCGAAAAACGTCAGGGCAAAGATAATTTTGCCCGTATTATACAGATAAACCCTCTTCAGCTGTACTTCGCCCTTTTCCCGATAGCTTCCGGCCCGGCGGATCTTCAATACCGAATCTGTAAAGAGGATGGCGGCCAGAGTCATATAGACGCCAATGGTGACTTCCCGTCCGTACCACGGGGCGTATCTCCTTGGAGTTACAGAGTCAAAGACTCTGAAGCTTCCTATGGTAAAAATGACTTCAGACCCTGTGGTCGAAAGGGTGTTGAATACACCATAGATAAGGCCCAGAAGCATTCCGGCAAAAAACAGGGGCCGGTAACGGGTCAGCCGGTCTTCCGGAGGGCGGGAAAAGTCGGCAAGGATCACCATGGGAATGGTCACTGAGGCGAAAATAAGGGAGCGGATGTTGTTAATGATCAGGGGCACCGGATGGGCACCGGATAAAATCTGAACCGGTCTGCCGAAAAGAAAAATACTGAAAGAGATCAGAAACAGTGTGAAATATTTTGTAGAAGAACTCCGGGACTCTTCGATAAAGGCAAAGTAGAGAAAGAGAATAAAAAGTATTAGTCCCGAGAGAGCCGGGATAAGGATGTTTCCCGATATTTCCAGTAGCGGCATATGCAGATGATCATACCACAGTTTTTTAATCATGAGATTTTTCTTTAAAGATATTCCGCCCTGAAAGGGGAGACATATAAAAAAGATTGCGTCCCGGGACTAAAGGCTTTAAAATTCATCTTAGAAGAACTCAGGAGGCAAAAATGCAAGTATCCAACAGAATGACCAAAAATCCTGTGACAGTTTCTCCGGACACTCCGGTGTCTGAGGCCAGAGACAAAATGAAGAAAGAGAATATCCACAGACTCCCTGTGGTGGACAAGAACGATCATCTTATGGGAATCATTACGGAAAAGGATATTCTCTACGCCTCACCGTCTCCGGCAACAAGTCTGGATGTGTATGAAATCAGCAGCCTTATGTCCAGGCTGGAAGTGCATTCGGTAATGACAAGAGAGGTCATCACCGTAGGTCCCGATACTCCCCTGGAGGATGCGGCCCGAATTCTGGCTGACAACAATATCGGAGGACTTCCCATTATCGAGAATGATATTCTTGTGGGTATTATTACTGAGTCCGATCTGTTCCGTGTATTTGTGGAACTCTTCGGCGCCAGAGAAAAGGGAATCCGGCTGACGGTTCTGACCCCTGATAAAAGAGGGGAACTGGCAGACTTGTCCAAGTCCATTGCCGATGCCGGAGGGGATATTGTGTCCTTCGGAAATATGCTGGGTGAGAATGCCACCAACCGCTATGCCATCATCAAGGTTAAAAACCTCTCTGAAAAGGAACTGATCGAAGTGATTCAGCCCTATACCGAGAGAATTGTGGATGTGAGAGAAATCTGATCCGGCTTCTTTTTTAGTGATTTTCAGGCTGCCTGAAGGGGGGGATTCTATACCACCGCGGGCAGCCTTTTTTACATCCCCTCGACAGTTCTCTCATGGAGAACTCCCTCTGCAATGGTCCATACTCTGTTGACCAGATCGGGGCAGAACTCATCCTCATGACTGACCAAAAGGACAGCACCCCTGTAATCTGCCAGGGCTTTCTCTATAACCTCCACAGTAAAGATATCCAGGTGATTGGCGGGTTCATCCATAATAAGTATTTCCGTTTCCCTCAAAAACGTCATGGCCAGCAGCATCTTTTTGGTTTCACCGGGACTGCCGGCGCTCTGTGCCCTCCATTGTTCCGGAGGAGAACCCATTCTGGAGAAATAGGCCAGAGCATCCGCTTTCGCTGCAGAACTGAGCAGCCTGTACTCCTGTGTCAGTGTTTCCTTTTCCCGGACTGTCAGTTCCTGGGGAATCCATCCCGCCGAGATCTCCGGACTCAGCTGCTCCTGTATCCTCTTTAAAAGTCCCGTTTTCCCTGAGCCGTTGTCACCCTTTAGAAGGATGAAGTCTCCGGGGCGGATGTTCAGTTCCGGCAGTGTCAGGGGGACTGTTCCGTACAGCAGCTGTTCTCCCGGGGAGAAGCGGATAATGCTGTCCCGGCGGCTTTTTCTGCCGAGAATGGTCAGGCCCATTTTCCAGATCCTGTCCTGCTGCAGATCTGCCAGACGGCTTTCACTTCTTCGGATGACCCTTTTCTGCCTGGATACTTTGTCGGATGATGCCCTGTCGGCACCGGTTATTCTGGCCAGATCCACGGCGGCTTTTCTGTCATGATCATGCCGGCCCAGTCCCCTTTTGGAAAGAGATTTCTCCGCCCGGGCTGAATGGCTGATATAACCGGTCAGCTGTTTTTTCTGCCGGTTTATATCGGATTTTATCTGCTGTCTCTGTCTCCTTATACTCTCTTCCTCTTCTCTGTAGAGTTTGAGAGACTCCGACAGATCATGATCATAGAAGTGCCAGTTTCCCTGATAGATCAGGAGAGTGGACTGGCACAGGCTGTTCATAATGTTCCGGCTGTGGCCGATGATGATGCCGATGCCTTCATATGTACGCAAGGCATTGATGACAAGGTCCCTTCCTTTTTTGTCCAGGTGGTTTTCCGGTTCATCCAGTATCAGGACTTCAGGGTTCCGGGACAGTGCCGCCGCCAGCTGAAGCCGTCTTTTTTCTCCCTGACTCAGTTCCTCTTCATGCCCCAGCCACTCCTCTTTCAGCTCCAGAAGGGAAGCCAGCCGGCCGCATTCATTGTCTGTACTGTAGAAAAAATCATACAGGGTATCTCTGTCCGGTTCGGGAAGCTGGGGAAGATAAACCAGAGACTCCGGTCCCCTTATCTCTCCCTTCCACTGCAGCCGGGGCGGTGCATCTGCCTCGGGATTTCCCCGCAGAGCCGCAATCAGACAGTGAACCAGGCTGGTTTTACCGCATCCGTTAGGACCGCTGATTCCGGTCCATCCCCTGGAAAAGGTGAGAGTCAGATCTTCAATTAAGGGTTGTGAATAAATGATAGAAAGCTGTTTCAGATTGATTTGGTTCATATGACCTCCAGATATAATCCGGAGCAGAAGATTCATTGAGTCAGAGGGTGCTCCGCCCTGCCGGGCTGTTTGTCTCTACTCTAGAATCTTCTCATGGTCCACCTCAAATCTGATATGCTTTCATTATGCCCCTATGGGTATAAAACGGCAAGAGCTGTTATCACAAGAACAGATATAACCGTACTCAGGGAGAGGGTGTTGTTCACGTAATCCAGATTGTTCCGGTCTTCCTGCTTCATGTAAATGGAGATGACAAAGGGAGGGGGCAGCATGAACATGGTGAGTAGAGCCATTTCATATATTCGGTCCAGGTTCAGAACTCCTCTTACAATATAACGGTTCAGCAGCAGAGCCAGAATCAGCAATAAACCCTTTCTGAGGGCTATGGTTTTAAGGGCCAGAGCCATTCCCTCCTTCTTGAAACTCAGCTCATACCCGATCATCAGGGAAATAAGGGGAACTGTCAGAGCTCCCAGAAGTTTCAGAAATTCGGTCAGGCTTTCGGTCAGGGCATTGGGAGAGATAAGGTTTTTCAGCACAGATGTGATAAGTCCTGCAAAGATGGCCAGGATAACCGGAGAGCTTATGAAAGACTGTATCAGTTCGGCGGCAGAACTGCTTCCCTCCCGTTCCCGGATCAGCAGGGCCATAAGGACAAAGAAGACGAAAAGAACCTGTCCCAGATCCATTAGGGCAATTTTCGACAGATGTTCAGTCCCGTATATGGAGAGAAACAGGGCGTATCCCAGCATTCCCATTTCAAATCCTCCCATCAGAAAGCTCCAGTAGGGAGTCTTTACTCTGAACAGCCGGGCGGTCAGTTTTCCCAGAAAGATCATCAGGATACCTGTGAGAAAGATCAGGAGAACAAGGATCAGGTAGGATGATTCAAATTCCAGTGAGGCAAAGGCCTGAAACAGAAGCGCCGGAAGGGCCAGAGCGGATACTATTTTTTTGATGTCGCCGCTGCTCCCTTCTTTCAGAAAGTCCATTCTTTTGAGTGTGAAGCCCAGGGCAAAGAAGAGAAGAACCGGCAGAATGCTGAGAATTGTATTGATCATGAGTAAACAATAGCAGTTGAAATGCTGTTTGAAAACACAAAAATGATCTGAAGCCCGTCATGCTGGCCGGAGGAAAAGGGCTGTCGAAATATTAGTAATATTATAATGTATAATGAAAGAAAGTTTACTGAATAACTATACAATCTCTGAAACCCATTGTATTATCCATACATATGAAAAAATCTATGACATTCAGAGTTCTGAGATGGACCATCCTGTTCTCTCTTCTGGTTTTAATTACTGTTATGTGGCGTCTTCATTCCATAATGAAGCTCTATCCGGCGATCGATGCCTTCTGCCCCTTTGGCACTCTTGAATCCGCCTGGGCTCTGGTCCGGTATCAGAGTTTTCTGAGACGGGTAGGATTGAGCAGTATGATTCTGCTTTTCTCATCCATCGGTACGGCCGTTCTGTTCCGCCGGTCTTTTTGCGGAAATATCTGCCCCCTGGGGTTTCTGCAGGAACTCTTCAGTCTGGGAGGCAGAAGAATCTTCAAACGCCGGTTTGAGTTCTCCCGTAAACTGGACCGGGTTCTCCGCTTTCTCAAGTATGGGGTATTACTGACTTTTCTTGTTCTTTCCTGGAAAACCCTGACTCTGGCTATCAGACCCTATGATCCCTGGGTGGCCTATCATCATCTGGGCTCCGGTGAACTGTTCTCCGACTATCTGATGGGCGCCATCATTCTGGTTTTGTCTCTTCTGGGCTCTCTGGTTCAGGACAGACCCTTCTGCCGTTATCTGTGTCCCATGGGTGCCTTTCTTGTCATCCCCTCCCGTATCGGTATGAGCCGTATTATCCGGAACGGGAACAGTTGTATCGACTGCAATAAATGCAATGCCGCCTGCCCTATGGGCATTGATGTCGCCGCATCGGATCAGGTGAAATCGGTGGAGTGTATCAGCTGTTCGGAATGTGTGAATGTCTGTCCTGTGGAGGATACCCTGTATTACTCTGCCTACTCCCGGAAAAAGTTTTCCCCCGGTCTTCTGCTGGGAGCAACAGTGCTTATTTTCCTTACGGTTCTGGCGGTCACAACATGGACAAAGCAGTTTGTCTGGAAAGCCGATTCAGGTCTGGAGAAAAGGGCGGAAAGGCTGCTCTGGGGGCCTCATAAAATCAAAGCCGACAATACCCTGGTGGATATAGTTCAGGTTTTTCAGATCAACCCCTCCTACTTTGTTCAGGAATATGCTCTGGAAAAAGAGGAGCAGTTCTATATGACTCTGGAAGAACTGCAGATTGATCCTGAAGATATGGAACAGAGGGTTAATGATCTGTATGAGCAGGCAGGCCTTGATCCCAATAGAATTTACGGGGGAGGCAGCTGTTCGGGGCACTGATACCGGTCTGACCCGGCGGGAATCAGTCTATCAGTTCCAGCCTGGTTTCTGAATAAATACTCCTGCTGCTGTTCCCCGTCATCAGGGTGAAACTTCCTGCCTCGGCTCTCCAGTCTTTCTTCTCCGGATCATAGAAGGAGAGCTCTTCAGAGCTGATCGTGAAGCTGACCGTTTGTGATTCGCCTGGTTTCAGGTACACCTTCTCAAAGCCTTTCAGTTCTTTTTCCGGGCGGATCAGGGAGGCTTCGTCATCTGCAATATAGAGCTGCACAACTTCTGCACCCTCCCGGTTGCCCGTATTCTGAACCTGCAGGGTCAGCTCAGTGCTTTCTCCGTCTTTGATGGATAATTTTGAAAGAGACACATTGCTTATTGTGAAGTCTGTATAGGAAAGTCCATAGCCGAAGGGAAACTGAGGCTTTATTCCGGCCGTATCAAAATGGCGGTACCCCACCATCAGCTTCTCCTTGTATTTCACAGTTCTTATGCGGCGGTAGCCCCGGACGCCCTGTGGTCCGATAATCCTCATCATGGAAATCTTATCCGGTTTTCTGACATAGTTGTCTGTGGTGCCGAAGTCTTCCCATTTCCGGCCCATGGTAAAGGGGAGCTTCCCCGAAGGATTCACATCTCCGAAGAGAATTTCTGCTATGGCTGTACCGGTGTTTTCTCCCAGATAGAAGGTATGCAGCAGAGCCCTGGTTTCCTTGAGCCAGGATTCTGTTTCCACTCCACCCCCGGCGGTGAGCAGGACCACAAGCTCGGGATTCAGGGCCGCTGTTTCTTTGATCAGTCTGTCCTGCCGGAAGGGGAGCTGCCAGCTTCTGTCCCAGCATTCACTCTCTTCCACATTACTGAACCCGGCGCTGAAAATGACTTTGTCCGCTTCCTGTATGAGCTTTTTGTCCGACTCTGTGAGTGTATATACTCCTCTGTTTCCGGCGATACAGTCTATCTGAGTCTCTTCGGGCAGGATCTTTCTGATGCCGTCAATGATATTAACCTTGTCGTAGCTTTTTATATGGCAGGAGCCTCCGCCGCAGCTGGTTGTTTCGAGGGCATTGAAGCCCATCAGGACGATTTTTCTGATTCTGTCTCTGTCCAGGGGGAGTATGCCGTCATTTTTAAGGAGAACAGGTGCTTCCCTGGCTGCCTGCAGAGAGATCAGGGAATGGGCCTTGCTGTATTCCCTGAATGAACTGTCTTTTCTGCTTCGGCTGTAGGCGCCTGTTTCAAAGAAAGCCCTCATCATATTTCTGATCTTTTCATCGATCATGGCTTCTGTAATTTTTCCCTTCTTCAGGAGGGGAAGGAGCTTTTTGCTGTTCATGTACTTCCCGAAGGGCATCTCCAGATCCAGTCCTGCTTTAACCGGCCCTTCGGCGCTGTAGACACAGGTCCAGTCGGAGATGACAAAGCCTGTAAACCCCCACTGGTTTCTCAGGACATCTGTCAGCAGTTCTTTGTTCTCACTGGCATACACTCCGTTTACCGGATTATAGGCGCACATAACGGATTTGCTTTTCCCTTTTTGAACAGCCGCTTTGAAAGCAGGGAAATAGATTTCATGGAGGGTTCTCTCGTCCACTTCCGAGTTCATACGGTGGCGGTCGTAATCCGAGTTATTACAGGCAAAATGTTTGACCGTTGTGATGACTCCCCGGCTCTGAACTCCCTGAATATAGGGGACTACCAGCTCGGATGCCAGGTAGGGATCTTCCCCCATATACTCGAAATTCCTTCCATTGGTAGGCACTCTGTAGATATTGACTCCGGGCCCCAGAAGAACAGAAACACCCTTGGCCCGGCACTCTTCCCCAATGGCCTGACCGGTCTGCTTCTGAAGGTCTCTGGACCATGTGGCCGCCAGGGCGACGGGGACGGGAAAGGCTGTGGCCCGGCCGTAACATCTGGCACCGGCGGAGGCATCGCTTGCCCAGACATCGGGAATGTTCAGCCGGGGGAGGCCGTGAATTCCCAGATTCTCCTTGCCTCCCAGCATGGTTATCTTTTCTTCCAGAGTCATCTGCGAAAGGAGGCTGTCCACTTTCTCATCAGTGGAATGAGTCTCTTCTGTTTCGGGCATCATTGTGCTGTCTTCCAGATTCTTGCCGGACATGGCATAGGATGAGTCCTTCTCGCCGCTCATTATATCTGTCACATACTGTCTTATAAATTTATCAAACATTCTTCTTTATCAGCTCCCGCTTAAACCTCTGGTATACATCTTCAGCTGGCAGTAGATAAACTCTATGGGATCCCTGCCGAATTCCTTTTTCAGTCCGACGGCCATGATACCCAGACGCTGACCGAAGGACCACAGAACGTTGCTTATGGTGAAGACAGTCAGCTCAAGATCATCTTCCAGACGGATACTTCCGTCCTCTACACCTTCTGTCACAATTTTCATCAGAATATCTTCCGAATTATGGATGATACTGAAATACCTGTCTCTGATTTCACTGTTTAAATCTCTGGGGGGATTACCCTTGAAGTAAAAATCGAACTCCCCGGCGAAAGCAAGAAACTCCCGCCGTTCTTCCATGTAGCGGATCAGACGGTACAGGAAGTGTTCCAGTTTCTCTATTCCCTTTCCTTCAAGATCCCTGTACACACTGTGCTGGTACTCATTCCACTCTTCCATCTTGTTGTTCATGACTTCAAAAGCCAGATCCTCTCTGGTTTCAAAATATCTGTAGATGGTTCTGCGTGTAATACCGGCCTGCTCGGCTATTTCTCCCATGACAGTGTCAAACATTCCCTTATCCAGAAAGACTTTTTCTGCATGTGTTACAATATTTTTTCTCTGGATATCCTTGATTCTTCCCATTAACCATTCCGTAATTGATTTAAAAAATAGTAATTGAATGATAATTTATGTCACACTATGAGTCAATAAATTTTTCATTATCCCGGGGAAAGCCTTCTTCTCAGTGACATTCTGCCTGGCCCCTTACTGAACTGTCAGGATATCCGGCAGATCCATTTCAGCGCCGTCCTTCTGACCTCCGGCTCTTGTGTCGAAGGCACCAGAGCACAAGATCTGTATCGGACCATCAGACGGCA
>JAQQAM010000076.1 GCA_028532905.1 Spirochaetales bacterium | reverse complement strand
CTCTTCTCCCGGCAGTCCCATGCTCAGGCTTTCTGCGGCACCCACGCCGATAAAGATTCCTTCATATCCCTCTTCTTTCAGGGATTCAAGGGTGAAATCTCTGCCCATGACTTTTTCTGTATGGATACGGGCTCCCATGTTTTCTATCATTCTGATCTCTCTGGCCAGAGTTTCCCGGGGAAGACGGTAGGCCGGAATGGTCTGAACCAGCATGCCGCCGGCCCGGACGGAAGCTTCGAACACATCCGGAGCATAGCCCAGACGGGCCAGGAAATAGGCACAGGAGAGCCCTGCGGGCCCGGCGCCCACTATGGCGATTTTCCGTTTTCTGTTCTCCGGGTTTTCACGGCATTCAGGGGTCTGTATGGTCACCTCCCTGTCTACCATAAACCGTTTGATTCCCCGTATGGAGACCGATTCGTCCAGGGTGGAGCGCCGGCAGTGATCCTCGCAGCTGTGAAAGCAGACCCTGGCGCAGACCGCGGCAAAGGGATTCCGTTCCCGGTGCAGTTTCAGGGCTTCCGCATAGCGCTCTTCCCCAATAAGGGAAATAAATCCCGGGACATCCACACTGGCCGGACAGGCACTCTGGCAGGGTGCCCGCACCAGTTCGGGACAGACTCCCGCTTCACAGTGGTGATCCCTGATGTGCTGCTCATATTCCTCCCGGAAATGACGGATGGTAGAGAGAACCGGATTGGGGGCGGTCTGTCCCAGACCGCAGAGGGCTGTATCCTGTATATGGGCTCCCAGTTCCATAAGACGGTCAACATCTCCTTCCTTTCCCTCACCGGCACAGATCCTCTCCAGAATTTCCAGCATCCTTTTGGTGCCCACCCGGCAGGGGACGCATTTCCCGCAGGATTCCTCCTGAACAAATTCAAGGAAGAACCGGGCCACATCCACCATACAGGTCTCGTCGTCCATAACAATCATACCGCCGGAACCCATAATGGCTCCCAGCTCCTTGAGGCTGTCGTAATCCAGAGGGACATTCAGGTGTTCTTTGGGAATACAGCCTCCTGAGGGGCCTCCCATCTGAGCTGCCTTGAACTCCCGGCCTCCCTTGATGCCTCCCCCTGTTTCATAGATCAGATCTCCCAGGGGCGTACCGATGGGCACTTCCACCAGTCCCGTATTGTTTACGGCACCGGCCAGGGCAAAAATTTTTGTTCCCGCACTTTTCTCTGTGCCCAGAGCCCTGTAGTTTTCGGCTCCCATCTCCAGGATGGCGGGAATATTGGCATAGGTTTCCACATTGTTCAAAAGGCTGGGTTTTCCCCAGAGTCCCTTCTCGGCGGGGAAGGGGGGCCGGGGCCGGGGCTCACCCCTTTTGCCTTCAATGGAATTGATCAGAGCCGTCTCTTCACCGCAGACAAAGGCTCCCGATCCCATTCGGATCTCCAGATCAAAGCTGAAACTGCTGCCCAGAACCGATGGTCCCAGCAGGCCGCATTCTCCGGCCTGGGCAATGGCTTTTTCCAGACGGGCTACAGCCAGGGGATATTCGGCCCTCACATACACATAGCCCCGGGACGCTCCCACAGCACAGGCGGCAATGCTCATCCCTTCAATCAGACTGTGGGGATCTCCTTCCAGAACCGAACGGTCCATAAACGCACCCGGATCGCCCTCATCTCCGTTGCAGAGGACGACTTTTTCTGTACCCGCAGCCTTGCGGGTCATACTCCATTTCATCCAGGTGGGGAATCCTGCCCCTCCCCGGCCTTTCAGACCCGATGTTTTAAGCGCTTCAATAATCTCGTCTCCGGGTGCTTTGTTATCAAGTATCCTTTCCAGAGAACTGTAACCTCCCCGGATCAGATAATCATCCAGATTCAGAGGGTCAATTCTGCCGCAGTTCCGGAGCACAATTTTCTTCTGCCCCCTGTTGAAATCATCTTCCATCAACAGTTCCTGGACAGGGATGCCCTTTTTCAGGTGGGACTCAGCAAGACGGGGGATATCTGCCGGACTTAAGGAGCGGTAGATGATGTCTCCCACAGCCAGGACAGGCCCGTGGGCACAAGGTCCCATGCAGCCGGTGGCTTTGATCCGCCAGTCCAGATTCTCTTTTACCAGAATCTCTTCCAGTTTCTTCTGCAGATCCAGGGCTCCCGAAGCGATGCAGCCTCCTCCCGTACAGATTCTGATGATTCTGCTTCTGTTCTCCTTTGTTTCCAACTCTTTCCGGTAGTCTGCCAGTTCCCGGCAGCTTTTGAATTCACGATACATGTTCTGCCTCCCTGGCGTAAGGTTCCAGCAGCTCTCTGAGTCTGGCAGGTTTCACTCTCTGGTGAACGTCGTCGTCAACCATCACAACCGGTGCCAGTCCGCAGGCACCGAAACAATGGCCCACTTCTAAAGAAAACTGGCGGTCCGCTGTGGTTTCCCCCACTTTGATGCCCAGTATTTTTTCCATGGACGAGAGAACTTCCTTTCCGCCTCTCACATAACAGGCTGTTCCCAGGCAGACCCGGATAATATGCCTGCCCCGGGGAACGGTTGAGAAAAAGGAATAGAATGAGACGACCC
>JAQQAM010000075.1 GCA_028532905.1 Spirochaetales bacterium | reverse complement strand
TCTATTTTATGGACCAGCCCGGTGTTCAGGGGGAGAGAGAGGGACAGTCCCGCATTGAAGTTTAGAGGGCTTCCAGAATTGTTCAGATTTCCGTTTGTTATGCCCGAAATAGCATTGTCCCTGTATTCAATACCGGAGGTTGCATTGATTCCCGGGATCAGGGCATTCCACCGGGTATCATAATTCTGTCTGTCCGCCTCATTGCCGATGTTTTCCATCTGAAACATCTTGTTCTGCGCAAGGGCAGCCTGTATGCTGTCTTCCACTGTCAGAATTCTGGGAGGGGCAGTCCCGTCTGAAACAGCCTTTGCCCCAGCGCCTGATGAACCTTCCGAAGCCCATAAGGGTATAAAACCGAAGAGCATCAGTGCGGGAAGTATTAAAATAGTTTTATGCATTTCGTTCTCCTGTTCCTATTATTCCCTCTTCCCGGGGTGTGGGGGAGTGAAGGAAATCAGAATTTCATATGACCCGGGTCATAGGGTTCGGGAAAAAACTGTGAGGTGAGGCACTGGGGAAAACCGGAATTACAGCTATAATAGCAAAAGAAGGAGGACCGGGAATGACCAGTCAGAAGGCCAAGAGCAATCTGAGGCTTGCAGCTATTCTTATGTTTTTACTGTTTCAGGTTCCGGGACAGTACAGACAGTTCTTTTTACGGAAATCAAGGGTCGAAGTGAATTCCGAGCAGACTCTGCTGTTTACCCTCCTGTTCTGTCTGTTCCTTTTTCTGGAGATACTGGAATACAAAAAGTGGAATTACCGCTGCGCAAACAAGAGAATCATTCAGGGACTGTTTCTGGTCCGGCTGGTAACGGTCACTGCTATTTTGTGCAGCGGCATCATCAAAGTTGGTAATCCGGGGATGAGTCTGTATCTGGCTCTTCTTCTGTTTTACGGATATTTTGCCCTTAGCTTCAAGATGAGCTTTGCCCTGATGATCGCCTCCCTCCTGTCAGTGTTTGTGTATGAGTTTCTCAGGATGAGGCAGATGGCCGCTCCCCAGGTCTATTATCTGTTTTTTCTGATCTACAAACTGATGACCATGATGGTATTCTACCTCTTTGCCCTTTTGTGGGAGAAAGACAGGATTGCGGGAGATGATAATATCAGACTCCTGGCAGAACTGAACCAGTCGGAACAGCAGCTGCGGCAGTATGCTCAGAAAATAGCAGAGCACACGGCTCTGGAGGAAAGAACCCGGCTGGCCAGAGATATACACGATTCTGTGGGACATGCTCTGACGGGCATTCAGATTCAGCTGAGCAAAGCCGATGCCTATCTGGAAAGAGATCCCTGTGAGGCGGGAAAAGCCGTACGGGAAGCAAAAGACGCCGCCTTGGCTGCCATGGAGGATATCCGGTCGTCCCTTGGGGTTTTGAACAATAAAGAGTCGGGTATCCATTTTAATACGTTTATTGAGCCTGTTTTAAAAAGTCTTGAGACTTCGGGAATATATGTGAAAACCCGGATTCAGGGAGAGGAAGAGGGGTACAATTATGCCGTTCTTATCACCCTGTTTAGAGTCCTTCAGGAGGGCACTACAAATATTCTCAAACATGCCGAAGCCGATAGGGTGGAGCTGGATGTTCTGTTCTCGGAGGATGCTGTGAAAATGACACTTGAGGATAACGGAAAAGGTTTTGACTCTTCCCGGATTACAAAGCAGGATCTTCCCGGCCATTTCGGCCTGAAGGGGCTCGAACAGAGGGTGGAACTTGTGAGAGGGGAGCTCTTTATAGAAAGTTCTCCGAAAAAAGGCTGTATTCTGAAGACGGTTCTGCCCAAAGATCCGGTGAGTCTGATCGGAGGCTCGGATGTCTGATATTAAAGTACTTGTTGCAGATGATCAGCGCCTTGTGAGAGAAGGAATCTCTTCCCTTCTGGAACTGCAGGAGGGGATACAGGTCACAGGAAGTGCCTCCAACGGGAATGAAGCGGTACAGACGGCCTTAGTTCAGAATCCCGATATTATCCTGATGGATATCAGAATGCCCGTGGCAGATGGCATCACGGCGGTGGCCGAGCTGTACCAAAAGGGGTTCAGCGGTAAGATCATTATGCTCACCACATTTGATGATGAGGAATATATCGCTAAATCCCTCAGAGCCGGTGCTGTGGGGTATCTGATGAAAGATATTCCCATTGATGATCTGGTTCGGGCTGTCAAACAGGCTCACAGCGGTCTGTATCAGTTTGCTCCCTCTGTTATGGGCACTCTGATGAAGCAGAATAAAGAGGCCGCGGGAGAATCCATTCCTGAAGCCGCCGGTCAGCTGATCAATGCCCTTTCCCAACGGGAGAAGGAGATATTTCTTCTTCTGGGCAGGGGACTCACTAATGCAGAGATTGCTGATGAGCTGAATCTCTCTGAAGGAACTGTTAAAAACTATGTTTCGGGCATCTTCACAGCCCTGGGGATGAGAGACCGGGTTCAGGCGGCTCTCCTGGCCATGAAATGGTCCCTGCAGGATAATTGAATTAAAATATGAATTTTTCTCTTTGCTTTTCTTAATGCAAGCGGATTACTATTAATTATCCTTTACTGGAAATCCGTTTTGGGAGAAAAGAGTGAAACTTGAATTTTATTGCCCTCTCTGGGGGATGGAGAGTCTGGATTTCGCGGAGTTCTGCGGGAATGTAAAAAAAGAGGGATATGACGGCATTGAAATGTCCTTTCCCATGGAGAGTATCAGCCCGGAAGAGAGGGACAGGCGGGCGTTTCTTGTCAGAGACAACGGCCTGAAGCTTATTGCCCAGCACTGGGAGACCTTTGAACCGGATCTGGATAAACACCTGGCAGAATATGAAAAGAGGTTGAGAAATCTGGCTGCCGTCAAACCTGATTTCATAAGTTCCCAGACAGGACGGGACTGGTTCCGGTTTGAGGAGAATCTTGAAATAATCGCCCTGGCGGATTCTATTGCAGAAGAGACGGGATTGAAAATTACCCATGAAACCCACAGGAGTAAAATGCTATTTGCCGCCCATATCACAAGACATTTTCTGGAAAAACTGCCGGATCTGCGCCTTACTCTGGATATCAGCCACTGGTGTACTGTGGCGGAAACTCTTCTGGAAGATCAGGAGGACGCTGTGGCTCTGGCACTTTCACGGACCGATCATATACATGCCCGGGTAGGCTTTGCCGAAAGTCCTCAGGTTCCGGATCCCTCGGCTCCGGAGTGGGAAGAGGTCCTGAACCGGCATCTGGGCTGGTGGGATGAGGTCCTTCATCAGGCAGCCGCATCCGGTCGGGACACCTTTACAATTACCAATGAGTTCGGTCCTTATCCCTATATGATCCATACACCCTATGAAAACCGGCCTATTGCCGATCAGTGGCAGATCAACAGGGATATGAAAGACCGGCTGAGGGAAAGATACAAATCCCTGTAACTCCCGCCTGAACAGTTAATAAATACGGGTATCGGGTGTATAATAAGGTATGAACCGACGGCTTGTTTCTGTCATTCTGTCCGGTCTCATCCTGCTGATTCCCTTTGTCTCAGTATCCGGGGAAGAGATTCTCCCGAACCCTGTACCATATGAGAACACAAAGCTCAGAACTGCCTCCCTGATCACAGGGGGAGCTGTGGCCGCGGGGGTGCTCACCGTATACGCTGTTGGCCCCTACACGGGCTTTGACTTTGCAGATCATCCCGGGGCGTCCGCACTGATGACCGCAGGAAGTGCCTGCATCATAACCGGATCTTCCCTGGTTTACAGTTCTATACTGGCCCGGTCACTATACGAAAATGAAAATACCCTTTGGGGGGGAGCCTTCAAAGGAGCCTGGACGGGGGCTCTGGCCGGAGGTCTGGCTAACGGGCTGTCCTTTGCCTGTATGATGGGAATCGGTGCCTCCTCGGGGGTCATTGAATTCAACGATCCTGAGATGAACGGAACCCGGGCCATGCTTACAGGATTTGCCGGAGGATTTGCCTTCGGGGCTGTATACGGGGTGATTCTCGGCGGGCTGGAAGGAGCCGTTTTTTCTGGTATTCAGAAGCGGATCAGCCGAGACGAGGGATAATAGATGCAATTCTGAGGATAAAACTCTGATTCAGGTTTATTCTCTTGATGATTTAATGATATAATCCCTGATAATTCCCTGTTTTCCGGTATGAAAAGATATCTTACCCCCGGGGAGACAAAAATCATAAGGATTTCAAATAAATACTCGTTTTATTAGGTGTCCAATGGAGAAAAATATGAAAAAAATCATGAGTCTTCTTGTTTTAAGCCTGTTGCTGTTCAGTGCTTGTTCAAATAAAGAGGAAAACAGCGCTGATTCTGCCAAAAAGAAAGTTTATAACTTTAATTATGCCATATTTTTCCCTGCTTCCCATCTTCAGGCGCAGACAGCCGAAGCCTGGGCCAAAGAGGTTGCCGACAGAACTGACGGACAGGTTCAGATTACTCTGTTCCCCGGAGGAACTCTGACCAAGGCTCCCCAGACCTACGAAGCCGTTGTATCCGGTGTGGCAGATATCGGAATGAGTGTTTTTGCCTATACAAGGGGCCGTTTCCCCCTGCTTGAGGGACTGGATCTCCCTGTTGGCTATCCCGATGGTGTGACCGCCACAAAAGCCGCCAACGATCTGGTTAAAAAATATGAACCTGCCGAACTTTCGGATGTCCATGTTCTTTATCTTCATGCCCACGGCCCGGGAATCCTGGCCAGCCGGAAAGAGGTTTCTTCTCCTTCGGATATAGCCTCCATGAAGGTCAGAGCCACCGGTCTCTCGGCTAAAATTGTAAGTGCCCTGGGGGGAACCCCCATTTCCATGAGTCAGGGAGATACCTATGAGTCTCTGCAGAAGGGTGTTGTGGATGCCACATTCTGCCCCATTGAAACTCTGAAAGGCTGGAAACAGGGCGAGGTGATCGACTATGTGGTGGATACCAAAGCCGTCGGCTATACAACCACTATGTTTGTGGTTATGAACAAGGACAAATGGGCGTCTCTGCCCGAAGATCTTCAGAACATCATGAGTGAAGTGAGTGAAGAATGGATCTATAAACAGGGAGCTGCCTGGGATCAGGCGGATAAAGAAGGGGAAGCCTACGTAAAAGAACTGGGCAAGAGTTTTGTCTCTTTGAGTGATGCCCATAACCAGGCTCTTGTAGAGGCTATGAAACCTGTATATGCGGAATATGTCAAAGCCACAACGGATAAAGGACTTCCCGGAGACGCCTTTCTGAAGGATCTTCAGGAGATGCTGAAGTAAATATGAAGTTTTTTTCCTGGACAAGCCGCCTTATAATCGTTCTGGCCTATATAGCAGGAGCCTCAGTCCTCCTGATGATGAGCATTACCGTGCTGGATGTACTCTTGAGAATTTTCAATATCGGAATAACCGGAGCCTATGACCTGGTCAGGGCCTGCGGTGTGCTTTCCGTGGCCTGTGCTCTGCCCTATGTCACCGCCAGCAAGGGACATATTGCCATAGAGTTCTTCTATCATAAGTGCGGCAGGAAGGGACGTTTTATTCTGGATTTTATATTCAGGGTGACCGCTCTAGTTATTTTCGGTATTCTGACGATACACACCTTCCGTCATGGAATGACTCTCCTGAAAAGCGGTGAAGTATTTCCCAATCTGGGTATGCCGGTGTTCTGGATTCCCTTTGTTATCAGCTTCAACTGTTTTCTGATGATGATTGTATTTGTCTTTCATCTGCTTCACCCGGGAAAGGAGTACATCAAACCATGAGTCCTGTACAAATCGGTACCATCGGATGCCTTATTCTCTTCGGGCTGCTCTTTACCAGTATGCCCGTTGCCTTTGCCATGATTGCCTCGGGGATTTTGGGTTTTGCCCTCATTATCAGTCCCCAGGCGGCTTACAGCATGGTTATTGCCGAACTTTTTGAGACCTTTTCGGCCTATAATCTGACGGTGATTCCCCTGTTTGTCATGATGGGGCAGGTCTCCTTTCATGCGGGAATCAGCAAACGTCTTTTCCATACCACCTATGTCTGGCTGGGACATCTGAAAGGGGGACTGGCCATGGCCACTGTCGGTGCCTGTGCCGGTTTCGGAGCCATTTGCGGTTCGGGTCCTGCCACGGCGGCAACCATGGCATCTGTTGCTCTTCCAGAGATGAAACGCTACGGCTATTCCGATTCTCTGGCCTCAGGTTCTGTGGCCGCCGGAGGATCTTTAGGGATGCTGATCCCCCCCAGTGTGGTGTTCATTGTCTATGCCCTTATGACAGAACAGTCTATCGGTTCTCTTTTTCTGGCTGGCATCGTACCGGGACTTCTTATTGTAGGTCTTTTCTGTATAAATATTTACATCAGAAGCTCTAAGGATAAAACTCTAGGGCCTGCGGGTCCCAGACACAGCTGGAAAGAGCGTTTTGTATCACTCAACGGTGTTATTGAAACAGTTCTTCTGTTTATTGTGGTTATGGGCGGCATGTTCCAGGGGCTTTTTACTCCCATTGAAGCGGCTGCCATCGGCGCAGCAGGCAGCTTTGTCATCGCCCTGATTCAGAAACAGATGACCCTGGTCAAACTCAAAAGGATACTTCTTGAGACCGTCAGGACCTCCAGTATGATCTTCTTTATTGTTGCGGGAGCCACCATCTTCGGACGCTTTCTGGCTGTCTCCAGAATCCCCTTTGTCATAGCCGAGGGATTTGTTTCCCTGCCCCTTCCCGGGGAGATTGTCATGCTGCTGATCATTCTTTTCTTTCTGGTGGCCGGCTGTTTTATCGATGCTCTGGCCCTGATGCTTCTGACCATCCCTATTTTCTATCCGGTTATCCAGCAGCTGGGATTTGACCCCATCTGGTTTGGTGTGATTGTGGTGGTGATTACCCAGATGGGCGTGATCACTCCTCCTGTGGGAGTCAATGTCTATGTTGTCAGCGGTATTGAGAGAGATATCCCCCTGCCGGTTATCTTCAAAGGCTCCATGCCTTTCCTGCTCATGCTGATACTCTCAGCTGTCATACTGATTGTATTCCCTGATCTCTGTCTGTTTCTGCCCAGACTGTTGCGCGGATAAAAAGAAGGAGTCTGTCATGCCCCATAGAAATCTGTTTAAAAAAATCCTCTTCTGTACCGACTTCAACAGCGATGCTCTCCAGGCCTTCTACTACGCTCTCAATGTGGCCCAAGGGAATGAGGGGAGCGAGCTGATCATCTACCATGTGATCCCCGAGCCGGAAGCCCAGTTCTGGAACTCCTATATCTACGAAGTGGATGATGTGGATAAAAAAGCCGAACAGGATATCGCCAAAGTGATTGATGAAACCTATCTGCAGAGAATCCCCGAGGGAATCTCCTGTTCCGTCCGGACCGCCATGGGCAATGTGGGAGAGGAGATTCTTGAAATCTCACGGAGTGAAGATATCGATCTGATTGTCATCGGCAGAGGCGCCGGAGCCAATATGATCAACCGGCTTCTGGGAGACTTCGTCAAGAAGCTTATCCATAAAGCCAGCTGCCCGGTTCTGGTTATTCCCGAAGGGAAGAATCCCCCTGCCGAATCCTGAGATAAGGAACGGCAGAGATCTCTGCCTACCAGATGGCTCTGTGGGTTTCGCAGAATCCTTTAACATCTTTGAATGACAGTTTATTGCCTCCTTCGGGATGAAAAGATCCCTCAAAGGTCCCTACGAACTGCCGGAATATGGTTTTCACCAGAGGTCCGGCATTGATTTTGTCATTCCGTTCCCCTTCGGGGGTGAACACAAGATCAATGGTGCCTGCCTCGTCATAGACATGCCAGGGTTTGTAGGGGTCCATGACGTCAAAATCGTAGATCACCCGGGAGACCCTTGTTCTGCTGTTGTTAATCCAGAAGGCGTTCTCAGAAAAATAGGTCTCATTCACAAAGGCGGCAAGATTGGCGCCAATGGCCGTTCTGTTCGGGAGAACCGCTCCGAAAGCTGTCCAGTACCAGTTTGTCTCCCGCCTCAGGTAGCCCCCCGACCAGTCATAGATGGCGGCCGCTGTCTGGGATTCATAGTCCAGTTTCTTTCTGTCCATGGAGATCTCAAGTTGATTGGGTTTCAGGGGGGAGCACTTTTCCGTAAAGGTGAAGCGGTTCGGATCGTTGGGGTTCAAAACCCTCAAAGGATTGTTTTTCAGGGAGTAGGGAAAGCTCCCTTTCACCTTCAGCCTTCCTTTGAAATTGCAGTTGAAGCTGAGTATGCCCTTGCTGTGGCTTTTATCAATGCGGAGGGAAGTTTTACCGGAATTGAATTTGACCGTGTAGGCATCCGGGTTCCGGGGAAAATCCATTTTCCTTGATCCCCCCAGACATTTATCATCGGATTCAAAAAGAAGGCCTTCCCCTTTTTTATAGAGGAATCCAAAGACATTGTTGATTAAACCAAGATCCACAACGGCAAAGCCGATCATATAGTCTCCGGCGGTAATACCGATGTAGTTGAACTGGTGATAGGCTCTTCTTTTTTTTCCGCCTTTGATTTCCCTGTTGAAGAAGTCCCGCAGAATGAAATCCTGATAGTTCCATTCCAGGGCTTCGTCTATACAGCCGTAGTTTACCTTGTTATTGTCTCCGATCAGTTTTGCCATAGTCCCGTCCTTACAGTGTTGGATATGAATACAGTTCTCTCTCTACTCTAAGGGGCGTGAGGCTATCTGGCAACAATATTATTCAGATGATCTGTGAACGGATGAAAGGAGACCTGCAGCCGGCGGGCTGCCGATCAGAGCCGGACCCGGTCGATCCCGGTCGATCCAGCCCCGCCCCGCCTGCTGCGGGACGTTCAGTCTGCCGCCTTTTCATAGCGTTCCACCACATGGGCCAGATGTTTTCTGATGGGAATGCCCTGGGGACAGAGCTTTTCACATCGGCCGCAGCTGTTGCAGTTGGACGCTCTCTGCTCTTTTTTCAGAAATCCCGTTGTCCAGAACTTTGCCTTGTCAAAATCCCCGAAGAAGGCGTCATGATTGTGGGCCCAGAATATCTCCGGAATATACACACCCTGGGGGCAGGGCAGGCAGTAACGGCAGTTTGTACAGTCCACTCTGATTTTGCTGTGAAAGAAGTCCTTTGCCCGGGCAATGATGGTCTGTTCTGTTTCACTGAGGGACGAAGGAGCCGCCTCAGAGGCGGTGCGGATGTTCTCTTCCATCTGCTCCATGGTGGTCATACCGCTGAGAATGACACCCACTTCTTTGTAGTCCCACAAATAGCGCAGAGCCCACTCGGCAGGGGAGCGTTTCACATCACTCTGATTCCAGATGGACTGGAGGTCCTCTGGTATTTCGGTCCGGGCCAGCATGCCTCCCCTTAAGGGTTCCATAATGATAACTCCCAGTCCTTTGGACGCGGCGTATCGCATCCCTTCCAGACCGGCCTGGTAATTCTCGTCCAGATAGTTCAGCTGGATCTGACAGAAATCCCAGTCGTAGTCATCAACAATCTCCTTGAACAGTTCAATGTTATCGTGAAAGGAGAAGCCGGCATACTTGATTTTCCCGTCCCTTTTCGCATCATCCAGAAAGGATTTATAATCTTCTTTTTTATAGATGTCCCAATAGGCGGCACTGATGGTATGCAGAAGGTAGAAGTCAATCTGTTCTTCTTCCAGCCTTTCCAGCTGGGCATTGAGGTAGTGATCCATATCGGAACGGGTTTTTACGAGCCAGCTGGGCAGCTTGGTGGCAATATTCACCTTGTCTCTGTAACCGTCTTTCATGACTTTGGCACAAAGGGCTTCGCTGTTCTCCCCATGGTAGGACCAGGCGGTGTCCAGGTAATTGACGCCCCGGTCTATGGCCGCCCTGATCATGGGTATGGCTTTCTCTTCATCTATTTTTGCAACATCCCCGTCCATAACCGGAAGCCTCATGGCCCCGAATCCCAGGATGCTGAGTTCTTCTCCGGTTTTTCCAAATGGTCTGTACAGCATAATGTCCTCCGATGTTTATTTTATAGATTTATTATGCCTGTATTCTGATGTGAAGTACAGAACCACTTTTTTATGAACTGACAGAACCGCTTAGTACAGGCGCTGTATAGGTACAGGGCAATCCGGCGATGCATCGGCCGCAGGCCTCCATCAGATCTTCAGATTTCAGGTTTGGGGCATTTTTCTGACACAATTCATAGCAGCTGAGATTTCCCTGAGTGCAGCGGCTGATGCAGACACCGCAGTTTTCTCCCTGTTTTTCAATACAGAACTCTCTAGCCGGATAGGGGGTGGAGCTCAAAGGAGCGTCGGTAATAAGGCTGCCCAGCCGCCCGCTGCACCCTGATTCTGTTATAAGCAGGTTGTTTCTGCCGAAAGTTCCGATACCGCTCAAATAAGCAATATGTCTGTGGGACCAGCGGCTGGAAAGACTGTCCCGGTCAAAGCTCTGTGACACAGGAAGAGCGGCACAGTTAAATCCCCCGGTTTCCAGTAGAAAGGTTATTTCATCCCTGATGGCGTCTATCAGCCCGGTGGTATGGCTGCAGGCGTCTCTCCAGGCGGGTGATGCTTCAGGACCGTCATCATTGGAGCAGGTCACCTCTTTTGAAAAGGGGAGGAAAAAGGTTATAACCGATTCTGCTCCCGGCAGGAAATCATCTGGCAGAAGATGGTCGTCAGAGACCCAGGTTTTCAGTTTTTCAAAAGGGCGCTCATGGATCAGAGCGAATCCGGTTATGGGCTGTCTCCAGAATTTCTGATCCGGATCTTCCTGTCTGACTCTGCTGTCTACCAGCTCGGCTATCTGCTTTTCGAGTAAAAATTCCATTGTCAGGGATTATGACAGGGATCGGTTTAAATGAAAAGCAAATTCATTATTTTATGAAATCTATGCAAACAGGATCAGCACTTCAGGGGTTCCTTCCAGCGGGATATGGCTCCGAAGTTCTGTACATTGCTGTATCCGGCAGATTTAAGAGCTCTTGAGGCTGCTCCTGACCGGCTGCCGCTGTGGCAGTAGACTACTATGGAACTGTCTTTACCGGCGATTTTCTTACCCAGTCCTTTGGGCAGCTTGTCATAGGGAATATTTCTGGCTCCCTCAATATGTCCGGACTTGTATTCTGAGGCTGTTCTCACATCCAGTATGACAGGAGGCTGGTCTGAGGAGAGAAGTTCTTTAAAGTTTTTATAAGAAAGCTGACCGCTCAGAACGGGGTAGAGAAGTTTGTAAAGAACAAAGGCGGCCAGAAGAATCGGTATAAGAGTATTCATTGTGTATCCTTTAAATTGATATATAACTATATATAAAATAAAGAATATATAAAGTCAACCTAAATCTGATACAGATGCTGAATACAGGAACCAGGACAGATACAGACCTGCCAAGAGCTTGCACACAGGACCGGATCAGCCGGAGAACCGGTATCCCTGCCCCCTGACGGTCTCAATAAACCGGGGAAGTTCGGACTCCCCCAGTTTTTGCCGCAGTTTGGCTATATGCACGTCAACCGTCCGGGTTGTGGTTTCGCTCTCATATCCCCATACCTCATTCAGAATCCGGTCCCGGCTCAGCAGTTCATTTCTATGGCGCAGCAGAAATTTGAGAAGGTGGAATTCTTTGGCATGCAGGTCTATGACTTCGCCTTTCTTCATAAGCCTTCCCTGTTTCAGGTCGAATGTAAAGTCACCGAAACTAAAGACCTCTTCCTCCCCGCTGCCGGTTCCGCCGCCTAACGCGCTCCGTCTGAGAAGGGCTTCAATTCTGGCCAGAAGCACTCCCATATCAAAGGGTTTGGATACATAATCATCCGCACCCTGCCGGAGACCCATAATATTGTCCACACTGGTATTCCGGGCAGTCAGCATCAGAACAGGAGTATTGATTTTTTTATTCCTCAGGTTCTGACAGACAGAGAACCCGTCCCGTCCGGGAAGCATGATATCCAGGAGGATCAGGTCGTAGGCATTCTCTTCCGCCTCCTGTTGTCCTTTGATACCGTCTCCCCGTACTTCTGTTTCATACCCTTCGGCCTGCAGGCGGTCTTCCAGGGTCATCTGTACACCGGGTTCATCTTCAATAATCAGTATGCGGGGCATCAGCTGTTTTCCTCCCTGTTTATAATTTGTGCCGGTACATCCAGTATAAACCGGCAGCCCCGGATTTTCTCACCGTTCAGGAGTTTGTAGGGGCTTTCCAGTGTCAGGCTCCCCTTTATAAGCTGTGCTTTTTTCCGGGCAATAAACAATCCCAGTCCGCTGCCCCGGGTCTGCTGTTCCCGGCTGATCAGGCTTCTGTAGAAAGGGTCAAAGATCTTTCTCTGTTCGGGAATCGGGATTCCCGGCCCCCGGTCCTCCACGGTAAGTCTCAATTTTCCGGATACCAGGTAACGGATACTGACTCTTATATCCGGAAGCGCTTCTTCCCCTTTCAGGACCCCGGCTGTTTCCTTTAGCTCTGTAGTCTTTTTTGATGGGTGAGAATGATTAACGGCATTGCTTATCAGGTTGGAGAGAATCAAACCAGTCTCCTCGGGATAGCTGTACACGGAGGAGGGCAGTCCCTCTACATCCCAGCTGATTCCGGTATTCTGCTCTGCCGCCATATCGGTGAACCTGGCTTTCATATCTGCCACCAGTCCTGTCAGGTTCATCTCTACTGCCGGTATTTTTCTTATTTCTTTCCCTTCCAGACTGGAGAAGAGGAGAATCTCTTCTATCATTGTACTCAGACGGCGGGTCTGGTCTTTCATCATTTTACCGTATCGGATGACCCTGTCCTCCGAGACAATCCCTTTGGACAGATTGTCCGCGGCAGACTGGATTACGGTCAAAGGGGTTCTGAGCTCATGGGTCATGGAGGCGACAAACTCTTTTTCCCTGCTGCGGATCTCTTTTGTCCTTTTCAGCTGCAGAACCAGCTGGAGGAAGGTCAGAATAATTCCCAGAAAAATCAGCTGGGACATCAGCCAGTTGAGTGCCGTCCTCTTTTCCAGACTGCCGTAATAGGGGAGTCCTTTCCCTCCAATCACCAGGCTCCTACTGTCCTCCGGGAAGGGTATACCATCGGGATCTGCAGGAAACAGAAACCTGTCGCCCCTGACAAAGTTGTCCTCGGGATCAGGACTGGGGGAATCCTCTTTTTCCTCTCCGGGGATGAAAGGTCGCCGGCTGTTGAGGTGGTCGGGGAGGGGGAGAATCAATTTAATATGTTCACCATGATCTTTTCTCAGAAGAGTCTGAAACGGTTTGAAAGGATAGTTTCCGGATTTCTGTTTGGCAATATCTGTTTTGAACTCCTCACGGTTCAGCATTTTCCATTCAAGAGTGTATTGGGCCAGAGACTCCTCCAGTGCCGGTTTTATATAGTACTCCTCCATCATCTGTTTATTCAGTTCGCAGGCAATCAGTATCTCTTCGGTGGTATCGGGTCTGTAATACAGATAGCTTTTGCCGCTCCTCTCATCGGTTCTTATAGAGAACTGTCCCGGATTCAGGGGATGATCCAGTCCGGGAATGGTTTCTTCGGACTGGTTCACCGGCGGTATGACGGTGCTGTCCGCAAGGCTGTATTCCTTTTGAAAGGAGGCTGTTTTTATCAGATAGGGGATCTGTCCCCTGTCTCCGTATAAATGGAGCAGCTCATCCAGAGCACTATCAAGTTCTTCTGAATCTTCTATAGTCATCTGCTGCAGGGAGTGAATCAGAATGGAGAGCCTCTGATATTCCCGGGCATATATTCTGAAGACTGTCGTCTGGAGGTTTTCTCTTTCTCTGTTTACATCACCGGCCAGCTCATCTGCAAAAAAACGGGTGATCAAAATATTCCCGCTTGCTGTGAGGGCAAGAACCAGAATCGTGAAGACAGCGTATTTCAATCTGTTCATAACCATATCCTATCCTGTTCCAGGGCTTCCTTCCATAAAAAATGAACCTGTCCTCCCAGGTTTTACATAGTTTACATTCCTTTTACCTTCCCTTCACCATACCCTCCGTTCTAAAGAATACAGTAGTGTCGGAGGATAACAATGAATGCAGAAAAAAGAATAATTCAGATGGATGATGCCAGTCCGAAGATTTCCAAAGATAAAAAAAGAAAACGCCTGGTTCTCATCCTGGCTTTTGCGGCTCTGGGAGCAGGTGTCGCCGGGTATCTGTGGTATGCCGCCAGACCCGAAACCGTGACGCTGCGGGATTATGAAAGTTCAGTGGTCAGGTCAGGGGAGTTTGTCTCCACAACCGAAGCCAGCGGAACGGTTCTTCTGCCCACTCAGGTTGAGATTGTCAGTCCCCGGGAAGGGTATGCAGACACACTTCTGGTTTCCGAAGGGGATCAGATTGGTACGGATGATGTGCTGGCGCAGCTCA
>JAQQAM010000074.1 GCA_028532905.1 Spirochaetales bacterium | reverse complement strand
GTCTTCCGGATGCTGCCTTTGCCGATGATTTCAGACATTTGGCGTCTGAATATCCTGAGGGGTTCAGATTCTTTCCCATATCCATGGAGTCTGAAGGGATCATCACAGTGGATACAATCAAAAGGGCACTGAAGAACAGTTTTGAGGATGTCTCTTTTTTTATCTGCGGCCCCCCGGCTCTGCACGATTATATACTCGGGGTGCTGGAATCCTGCTCTGTCAGGAGAAAGTTTATAAGACGGGAGAACTTCGGCCGGGGAAGCAGAGACCTACCGGACCCGGTCCCCCGTTATAACCTGACTCTGCAGCTGCCCGCGGGGGAGCGGCAGATCTCCGCCCGGTCTGATGAAACCATTCTGACCGCGCTGGAGCGGGCCGGGGTGAATGCCCCCTCATCCTGCCGGGGGGGAGACTGCGGGTTCTGCCGGAGCCGTCTTGTCTCGGGAGATATCACCTTTGACAGTACATTGACAGGAGTCCGGCTGGCGGACAGAAAGTTCGGGTGGATTCATCCCTGTGTCAGTTATCCCGAGGGGGATCTTGTTATAAAAGTACCCGAAAATCCGTAAAAAGAGTATTAAAATGAAAGGGTCGGGTTGTTAACAAAGTTTGTATAGAACGACCGGAAACATGAGCCTGCCGAATGCCCTGAGGGGCTGCCGGCGGGGATCCGGAAAAACAGATAAAAGGAGAATATAATGGTATTGGTTGTTGATTCAGCATTGCAGCTGGAGCCCCATGCGGTAAAAGCCCTGGGAGTGGATGTTGTCGAGTATCCCCTGTATCTGAACGGAGAACCCTATCCTGTTTCCATGGATATGAGCCGGGAGGAGAAGGATAAACTGCGCCTTCTGCTTAAGGACAAGAACAACAAGGTCACCACCTCGGGCCTGCGGGAAGAGGATCTGGAACAGACCTATCTCAAATACAAGGGTGAGAAGATTATCTCCCTTCATCAGAACAGTAAAGCCTCAACCGCCACGGTGGCGGTGGTTAACAATCTGATGAAGAAACACAGTGAGCTGGAGATTGAACACATCAATGCCCGGCAGCTGACAGCCGCCTACAGTGTTATCGTCCAGCAGGCTGCGGAAGCGGTCAATAGCGGAAAGAGCTATGACGAAGTGAAGGATTTCATTATTAAAGCCAGAGACAATACCCGGCATCTGGGGGTCGTATACGATCTCTACTATCTCCACAGAATGGGGCGGCTGGGACTGGCCAAGGCTATTATGGGATCTGCCATGAAGATTATTCCCCTCCTGGGGTCCAGCGAGGAGGAACCGGGAGTTCTCAAGTCCATCGGAAAGGTGAAGAACTACCATCAGGCCAATCAGAGATTTGTTAAAATGATTCAGGATGATATGGCCAGAAAGAAGGGAACAAAACTGAGGGCGGTTTTATCTGTCATCGGGCCTCATGAAGAAGAGGCACAGGAGCTGAAGGAGATGCTGGATCAGCAGGATTTTGAAGTTCATGCCGAGGTGCATTACACCAACCACAGCAATATGCCCCATGCGGGTCCCGATTTCTATGACATCGGATATACCATTTTATAATCCCTGGAGGCCGTCCCTATGACCAGAATTGATCCCGATCTGCTGAAGGAGTCTTTTATCAAGGCATCCCTTCACCTGGAAAGGAACCATAAGGTCTTGAATAATCTTAATGTTTTTCCTGTGCCCGACGGTGATACAGGATCCAATATGTCCAGCAGTCTGAAGGCCGCCGTGTCGGGGCTGGAGAAAGAGAATCCTCTGACCCTGCCGGATATCGCCAGAATCTTCTGTGAAGAGCTGAACCGGAACAGCAGAGGGAACTCAGGTTTTATCCTGGCCCGTTTTTTTGCAGGATTCTTTGATGTGTCCGCCGGGAATGAGGCTATCACCACAAAAGATCTGAGAGAGGGTTTCTCCCAGGGGTCTTTTCTGGTCAATACATCCCTGTTTTCTCCCACTGAAGGAACGATGATCACCATCATTGCCGCCATGACCGAGTACATGAGTACGGTGGATGCCACAGATGTGCGGGAACTGTTCCGGGGGGCTCTGGAAACAGCACGAGCAGCCCTTGAGAATACACCCAGAGACCTTCCGATTCTGGCGCAGGCCGGGGTGATCGACTCGGGAGCTCTGGGATTTATCGTCCTGTTTGAAGGATTTCTTGCTGCCCTGACCGGTATAGAGCCTCAGGCGGAGATTGAAGCGGATTACCGCTTCCCCCCACAGGCCGGAACCCCTGATTCCTCCCCGGAAGAGGCGGGTTTCCGTTTCTGTACGGAACTGCTGGTGCGCCTGGAGAAGGATATCCCCGATGGAGAGCTGAGAGATTTTCTGAAAGAGAGGGGCAACAGCATCGCCCTGGTGGCAGAAGGGGAGCTCCTCAAACTTCATATCCACACCAATGATCCCGAAGACCTGGAACAATACCTGTCCGCGTACGGGCGGATTGAGAAAACCAAAATCGAAGATATGCAGGACCAGGTCAATCTGTTCAACAAGAAGGCGGAGGCCACGGATAATGCGGTTCTGGTCTGTATTCCCGGCAGCGGTTTTGCAGAGATCTTCCGGAATCTGGGAGCCGAATACTCCGTCTCTTATGATGAGAAACTCCCCTCCGCCCGGGAACTGGGAGAACAGCTGCAGCAGATAAACAACGATCATATCATTATCATCACCAATAATAAAAATATCATCCCTGCAGCCATTATGGCCCGGGATGAGTGTGATAAGGCGGTTTCCATTCTGCCCACTGAGACTGTTTCAGCCGGAATCGCCGCCATGTACGGCTTCAGCGAGAACGATACAATTGCTGAAAATGCCCGGAATATGCAGGACTGTCTGGAATTCGTTCAATCCTTTTCCCTGTTCAAAAGCACCATGGATACACGCTTCGGCGATGTGGATATTGTCCGGGGGAATTTTTTCACCATCTCCGGAGGGAAGATTCTGGCTGTGGGGAAAAGTTCAGACCAGGTTCTGAAAAAAAGTTTTTCAGGCTATGACCTGAGTATGACCGGTAATATCAGCCTGTTTAAGGGAAGCCGTTTTGATGAATCTTCACTACCGGATCTGAAACAGTTTCTCCTGGAACAGAACAGCACTCTGGAAATTGAAGAGTTCTACGGCGGTCAGTACCGGGAAGAGCTCATCGTCTCACTGGAATAATACACCTTTAGTCCCACACCGGCGGGAGCCGGCTGCCTGAGGCAATATGGTAAAATTACGGAGTCCCTGAAGGGCTTCAAAAAAAGGAATTAATAATGCTGATATTCATTCTCAAAGCTCTGACAGCTGTCCTGATCTCTTACCTGTCGGGTTGTGTTAACTATGCCATTTTTATAACACGCCTGGTTACGGGAAAGGATATCCGGACCATGGGGAATCTGAATCCAGGGACGTCAAACGTCATGCGCCATGTGGGGAAGGTCTGGGCATTTCTGGTGGCTTTACTGCATGCCCTGAAGTCCATGATTCCCATCATCATTTTTCATCTGATCTGGTTCCGGGAGTACAGCAATCAGAATTTCGCGGTACTTTATATAATTGGAATTGCCGCCGTTATAGGTCACTGCAAACCTGTGTTCTATAAATTTAAGGGCGGAGGGGGAGTGGGACCCATGCAGGGGGTCTCTCTGTTCTTTGTTCCTGTGGAGTATCTGGCCTCCATGCTGATCGGAGGAATCATCGTTCAAGTTGTATTCAGAAAAGCCAAATATAAGTTTTCTCAGTGGACCCCGGTGATGTTTATCACCATGACCCCGTTTATGTCTCTGGCCACTTCAATATGGCTGGATATTCCCCTTTTTGCCCATATTTCAATCGGAGGGCATCTGCCTGCTGTAGTGGCCGGTACATTTGTGCTCTCCCTGATGATTCTGGGAATCAATATGCGCTTTATGAAGCAGAGAAAAGCCGAGCTGGATACAATCAAGAAGGATGAGGAGTGGGACGGAGATATTGCTCCCCGGTAAAAGCCCTTAATTCAGCAGGGAGAAGCACTCCTGGTTTCTGTCATAGCCGAAAACCTCTCCGGTTTCGATGATGTAGTACCATCCCCGGATCTCCAGTTTTCCCGCCTGGAATCTTTCGGCAATATAGGGATAGCTCACAAGGTGTTTCATCTGCTGCACCACATTGATCTGTTCGCACATCCATTCCCGGGCGGCAGGATCGTTTTCCGGAGCTTCCTTCTCCACCTGGGTTTTCACTGATTCTGCCAGTTCCATCCACCGGGCCAGATGAGGAACATCCGAATTGTTTTCGCTGTATAATGACGCACAGCCTCCGCAGTTGCTGTGGCCGCAGACAATGATGTTTTCCACTTCCAGTACCTTGACCGCATATTCTAAAGCCGCGGTGGTGGATACAAAATCATCAGACATACTGCAGGGGGGCACCAGATTGGCAATATTCCGGATAATGAACAATTCTCCGGGAAGAGTTTTTGTCATCATCCCCGGTACGATTCTGGAATCGGAACAGCCGATGAAAAGGGTGTGGGGTTTCTGTTCTCTGCTCAGACTGCTGAAAAGGGAGCGGTGCTTCTCAAAATCATCTTTCCTGAAATGTACAATTCCCTGCAGAAGTTTATCCATGGGAATATACTAGCAGATCATTATGATTTATGCATACCGATTTCTGCTTCAAAGAGGCGGGAATTGTGATATCTTCATACAGGTATGGAGTGGATAAAAGCCAAAACCATCCTGTCATCCTTTAAAAGGGAGGATAAGTGGTTCGGCACCGAGTACAATATGAATCTCTACCGGGGATGTCCCCATGGCTGCATCTACTGCGACAGCAGAAGTGAGTGTTATCATGTGGAGGACTTTGACAGGGTCAGACCCAAAGAGAGGGCTCTGGAAATTCTGGAAAGGGAGCTGGGCAGCCGCAGAAGACGGGGAGTGATTGCCATGGGAGCCATGTCAGACCCCTATAATCCTCTGGAAAAGTCGCTTTGTCTGACCCGGGGCGCTCTGGATCTGATTGACCGGGCCCGATTCGGCGCGGGACTGGCCACGAAGAGCAGTCTGGTCACAAGGGATATTCCCCTGTTCCGCCGGATCAGCAGCCATTCTCCCCTGCTGCTGAAAATTACGGTCACCACTATGGATGAGTCTCTGGCTTCTGTTATTGAACCCCGGGTCTCCTCTCCCGGTGAACGGATGGATGCTGTGGCGGAACTCCGGGATGCGGGGCTCTTTGCAGGGGTTCTGCTGATGCCGGTTCTCCCCTTTCTGGAGGACAATGCAGAGAATATCCTCAGTCTTATTGACCGGGCGGATAATGCCGGCGCGTCTTTTATCTTTGCCGGGTTCGGTGTCACCCTCAGGGACAATCAGAGAGACTGGTACTATAATCAGCTGGACAGACATTTTCCGGGGCTCAGTGATCAGTACAGAACCTTTTTCAAAGACAGTTATGCCTGTGCCCTGCCCAAAGCAAATGCCCTGGAAACACTGTTCCGGAAAGAGTGTGCGAAGCGGAATATCCTTTACAGAATGGAGGATATTATAGGGGCCTACAGAAGAGACTATGATAAGGACAGACAGCTTGGGCTGTTTTAAAGTACAGTTCCGGCAGGGGTGAAGGGTAAAGTGAGCATTAAAGAATCGGATCTCTATGATCCTTTAAAAACATATCTGGAACATCAGGGATATACCATTGGGGGGGAGGTTCAGGAGTGTGACCTTGTGGCTGTAAAGGGCGATGAGATGATCATTATCGAACTGAAAACCAGAGTCTCTGTGGCCCTGCTGATACAGGCGGCACGGCGGAAAGACATCAGTGATTCTGTCTATATTGCGGTTCCCGTTCCTCCCGGGAAAAAAGATCTTCCCAATGCCCGGGGGCTGCGGAACCTGCTGCGCAAACTGGAAGTGGGGCTGATCCTGGTCCGTTTTATGAAAACCAAAACAAAGGTGGATACAGTCCTTCATCCAGTGCCCTATGAGAAAAGGATGCGCCCCAAAAAGCAGGGTGCCATTCTCAGAGAGATCAACGGACGGTACGGGGAATTCAACAAAGGGGGCATTCCCAGTACGGAAGAGAGGATCACCGCCTACAGGCAGGAAGCCATCCGTCTGGCGGTCCTTCTTAAACAGCAGGGGGAGGCCAGTCCGAAAACCCTGCGGGAACTCAGCGCCCGGCCGGAAAAAGTGCAGTCTATACTGGCTCAGAATGTGTACGGCTGGTTTGAACGGGTCCGCAGAGGCGTATACACAGTCAATGATGCCGGTCTGGAAGCCCTGAAACGGTACGAAAAGGACTTTCCCGAATTGACGTCTCTCTTTAAGAATCATTAATACTTTTCTGCTTGACCATGGTCAAGAAAGGTCTCTATCATTCATAAGACAGCCCAGGAGGATACTTCATGAAAAAAGATATTCAGGTAAAAGACGGCAGACCCGGCAGATACAGCAGATTTTTATGGCATCTGGGTCAGTTTGTCGCCAGGAATATCTATAATCCCAAATTGAATATCAAACTGGAAAACTGGGATCTTCTGGAGAAAACTCCGGCACCCTTCCTGCTGGTGGGTAATCATGTGACCAATTTTGACCCGGTTATAACCTCATCCAATCAGTCCCGCCTGATTCACTGGGTCGCCAATGATGCTGTTTTCAGGCATCCCGCACTCCGCTGGGCGTTCAGGCATATACAGGTTATTCCCAAGACGAAAGGGATGTCCGATCTGGATACGGTACGGATCATGCACAAGAAAGTAAGAGAAGGGGGGATTGTCGGGCTCTATCCCGAGGGACAGACCAGCTGGGACGGGGTTAATCAGCCCATGGTTCCGGCCACACCCAAACTGGTTAAGCTTCTGAAAGTGCCTGTGGTCGCTGTTGTTATTAAAGGCGGCTATATTTCACAGCCCCGCTGGACCTGGACCAAAGATCTGCGAAAGAGCCGTGTCGTTCTGGAAGCCAGAATCCTGATTCAAAAAGATGAGATTAAAAAGCTGTCTCTCCATGAGATTGAAGAACGCCTGAATACCGGGCTGTACAATGATGATTTTCAGTTCCAGAGAGAGAACCCTGTCAAACTGAAGAGTGAAAAGCGGGCCGAAACCCTGGAGCTGTTCACCTATATCTGTCCAAAATGCAATACCATGGATGCCCTGAAATCAGGGGGCAATGATGTGAAGTGTCAGAGCTGCGGCTGGGAGTTCTCCATTGATGAGTACGGTGAGTTTCCCGGGGATTCAGACTTTCCCTTCAAAAGCCTGCATCAGTGGAATCTGTGGCAGCGTAAAGAGACCACCCGGCTCACGGCGGAATACCTGGCTCAGGAGAATCCGGAGCAACCCCTTCTGGCTAATGAGAAACTGACTATTTTGACGGGGAAAGGCCTTGTTCC
>JAQQAM010000073.1 GCA_028532905.1 Spirochaetales bacterium | reverse complement strand
GATCTGCCGAGCGAAGCCTGTGCTGCCGTCTCAGTCATGCTGAGAACAGCTGCCAGGCTCTTCAGTCATACCGACGGTGTCAAAGTCGTCGGCGGGGCTGACAAGGAGGGACATCTGGAGCTTGAAGTTCTTGAGGTTCCCGACCGGTACCATGAATGGTTCAGAGGTGCCGTGGATATGTTGATGTTAGGGCTGCGGGATCTCGCGGAAGAGTATCCCGACAGCATTCAAATTAGAACTTAGACGTGAGGAAGCGATAATGGCTCATAAGAAAGGTGGAGGAAGCTCCAAAAACGGAAGAGATTCCAATGCTCAGAGACTGGGTGTAAAAAGATTCGGCGGCCAGCTGGTAAAAGCCGGAGAAATTCTTGTTCGTCAGAGAGGAACAAAAGTACACCCCGGTGAAAATGTAGGTATCGGAAAAGACGATACACTTTTCGCTACCGAGGCGGGAACTGTTCTCTTTCATGACAAAAAAGGCAAGAAAAGAGTTTCTATCGTCACTTCAGGGGAATAATCTATTCCGATGCAGGGTTTTATAGACGAAACTCGACTTGAAGTGTACTCCGGAGAAGGGGGCGCAGGCTGTGTCTCCTTCCGGAGAGAGAAATATGTCCCTCAGGGCGGTCCGGACGGTGGTGACGGAGGCCGTGGGGGTGATGTTGTTTTTCTGGTTAAGAACAACCTGAAAACACTATCCCATCTGAACCATAAGCACGTATACAAAGCGGCAAACGGACAGGGCGGTATGGGACGGCGTATGCACGGTAAAAACGGTGAAAACGTTGTCATTGAAGTTCCTCCCGGCACAATCGTCCGCGACTATCAGACAAACGATATATTAAAAGATTTCTCTGAAAATATTGATGGTGAAGAGTGGGTATTTCTGCGCGGCGGCGGCGGCGGTCAGGGCAATTGGCACTTTAGAACAGCCCGTAAACAGACCCCCCGTTATGCTCAGCCCGGTTTGCCCGGGGAATATGCGGAAATAAGACTGGAACTGAATCTGATAGCGGATATCGGATTTGTTGGGTTCCCGAGCGTTGGTAAATCCAGCCTGCTCAAGGCTCTGACCAATGCCAATCCCAAGGTGGCATCCTATCCTTTTACAACCAAGATTCCCAATCTGGGAATGCTCAGGCTGGGGGAGAAGGATATTGTCCTGGCGGATATACCCGGAATCATAGAAGGCGCATCACACGGACTGGGGCTGGGTTTCAAATTTCTGAAGCACATTTCCAGAACCGCAGGTCTGGCCTTTCTTATTGATCTGGGTGAAGATGATTTTCACGATACCTATTCCAAGCTCCTGGCAGAGCTGAAAGAATATAATCCTGATCTTCTGGACAAACCAAGGCTTCTTCTCGGTACAAAGATGGATCTGGAAACTGCCGAAGAGAATCTGAAAAAACTGCAGGAACTCTATCCTGATGAGCATGTGATTGCCGTTTCTGTTTTTTCCAGACAGGGTCTGGAGGAGTTGAAGCTGGCCATGCTGAAAATGGCAACCTGAAATGAAACTCGTCATGCTGGGGGGGACGTTTAATCCTCCCCATCTCGGCCATCTGAAAATAGCTGAAGCTGTAAAAAACCACTTCGGTTACCACAAGCTGGTGCTTGTTCCCTCCTATACTCCTCCCCATAAAGATATAACCGAAGATGTCAGTTTTCATCAGAGGATGAAGATGGTGGAACTCTCTGTGCAGGGCTGGGAGGACGTCATTGTCTCCCCCTGTGAATATGAGAGGAAAGGGATCTCCTACAGCGTGGATACCATCCGTTATCTGAAAGAGACCTACAAACCCGAAGGGAATCCCGGTCTGATTATCGGAGATGATCTGGTGCCCGGTTTTTCCCGCTGGCGCAAGGTGGATGAACTGGTTACAGAGGCGGACATTATTGTTTGTCACAGAGGAAAGCCCGAAGACCTGGTGTTTCCCTGGCCCCACCGTTATTTTCAGAATCCCATCTTTGAAGCCTCTTCCACAGACATCCGGGAGGGAATCCGGAAGGGTGAGGATGTGAGCAGGCTTCTCCCGGAAGGGGTGCTTTCCTATATCCGGGAAGAGGGGCTCTATGGCTCTTGAGACTCTACTGACAGACAGGGGCGCGGCAGAACTCAGTTCAAAGCGCTGGGAACACTGCCTCCGCACGGCGGACTATGCTCTTTTTCTGGCGGATCATTACGGTGTAGATCCGGGATTGGTTCGTCCGGCCGCTCTGGCCCATGATCTTGCCAGGGAGTGGAGTCCAGAAAAGATCCGGACGGCCGCCTGCAAAGACCAGACCCGCCTGCCGGCATTTCATCTGAACAACCCCGTTCTGCTTCACGGTTTTGCCGCAGCCTGGCTCCTGCAGGAAGACTATGGTGTTAAAGATCTCTCTCTCCTCAATGCCGTGCGCTATCATACAACCGGCCACCCCTGTCTGGATGATCAGGGGCTTCTGCTTTTTGCTGCCGACTATATGGAACCCGGCCGCCGGCATCTGGATGACAGAGACAGAGAGGCGCTGCTGGCTCAATCTCTGGAGGGGATGATCCTCAGTATCCTCGATGCCATGGCAGAACATCTTCAGTCCTCCGGGAAAGAGGTGGCTCCCGACAGCAGGGAGTTGTATCAAAAGCTTAAGAAGGGGTACAATAAGCCTTCATGAAAGATCGAAGAGCCCCGGACCTGTCACTGCTTCTGCTGATTCTTGTTTTTATCATACTGGCAGGTCTTTCTGTATACATACTGCTGACCATGAAAATCGATGACTACAAGGAAATGGTCAACGACAAAAAACTGATCACCACTCTGATTATCATTGAAGAGGATGAAAAACCTCTGGTGTCGGAGCTCTTTCTGTATCATCCCGAAACCAAAAAAGGAGCCCTCCTCAATATTCCTGAGGAAACAGGCTCTCTCATTCGTTCTCTGAACCGGATGGACAGGATTGATGCGGTCTATGAGAATGGCAATCCCCAGCCCTATCTCCAGGAAATAGGCGTTCTCACAGGCCTTGTTCCTGATTTTTATATTCAGATAGACATGGATAATCTGGTTCATCTTGTGGATTTCCTGGAGGGAGTGGATATATTTCTTCCCAATCCGGTTATCATTCAGAATGACGAGCAGCAGATCCTACTCCCCTCGGGCAGCGTCACTCTTGACGGAGACAAGTCTGTAGACTACCTGAGCTACAAGATTGAAGGGGAGTCTGCGGATGACAGGATCAAAAGAGAACATGATCTGGTGGCGGGAATTCTCAGAAAGCTGAGCCGCATGTACGACAGCCGCTTTTCAGAGGCTTTTCTGCAGCATATTTTCCCCCTGATCAACTCCAGTCTGGATGTCAAATCATTTGACTCTTTTCTCATCGAGCTGAAATCTCTGGAACTGGACCGCATTGTGTTTCAGCAGGTTCTGGGAACCAGACGGACCGTGGATTCCCAGGTTCTCTACTTTCCCCATTACGGCGGAAATCTCCTGAGGGAAACGGTAAAGCAGATGCAGGATTCCCTTGCCGACTTTGATGTGCTCAGGGATGAAAAGCTGGTTGTGTCTCTGGAAATTCAGAACGGCACCGCCCGTAACGGACTGGCCAGCCGGACGGCACAGATCTTCAAAAGCTACGGCTATGAGATCTCATCCATTAAAAACGCCGATTCCAACCGCTATGAAAATACGGTTATTCTGGATAAAAAGGGTGATCCCGCGGCTGCCCAGAGGGTAGCGAACCTGATAAAATGTCAGAAGATCCATACCGATGTGGATCAGAACAGGGACGAAACTGTAGATATTATAATTATACTTGGAAAGGATTTCGATGGACGATACGTTAAATAGTAAAAAAGGATATACCTACTGGGGCAAGGTCCTGGAAGCGGTACAGGATGCCAAAGCTCAGAATCCGGTGGTTCTGGATCTGGAAGGGCACTGTTCCTGGACCGATTATATGATTATTGTAACCGCCACCAGCCGGGCTCACCTCAGAGGTGTTCAGCAGAAAGTTCTGGAAATGCTAAAGGAAAATGATGACCTGGTGCTGCGGAACAACAGAAACAGGAAAGATGAGGATCAGTGGATTCTGATGGATCTGGGTGATCTGGTGATCCAGATCATGACAGCCGATGCACGGGAATACTATGATCTGGAATCTGTGTGGTTTGAAGCCGATTCTCTATACAGAGAAGAACCGGAGGATCATTCCTCCAGTTCGTCGTAGTCAGCGTACTCGTCTTTGTACTCTGAGGGGGTGATGTTATCTTCATCATCCCCGGGAAAATCTTCTTCACTGTCATCTTCAAGATGATCGGGCTCTGAATGGGCAATCCCGTCGTCGTAGTGATTGTCCATCTCGTCGTCAAAATTATCAATACTCTCTTCGAATATATCATCCTGCTCAATGGCAGCATAAAGAGGAACCGGCAATTCCTCTTCTCCCTCGAATCCTGATTCAGACTGAAGCATCCAATTCTGTCCTTGAAAGTTATTTTTTGATTAATAGTAATCAATAAATATCATTTTTTCCTAATATTGCCAACAGCACATTTATTAATTAAAATGATTTTTATTATGAATGATGAAAATTTCAATAAATTGCTAAAACTGGCTCTCAAGGAAGATCTTGCAGATGCCGGAGATGTAACATCAAGGGCTATCTTTGATGATGAACAAATGACAAAAGCCGTGCTGAAAAGCAAGGATACAGGTATACTCGCGGGAATCTCTTTCTTCTGTCAGGTCTTTGCCAAAGTGGATGCCAGAATCGAAGTCAGAAAAAAAATGGATGACGGCTCTTCCATCAAACCCGGTGATATCATCGCCGAAGTCAGCGGTCCTGTGGCGGCTGTACTGGAAGCCGAACGAACCGCCATCAACTTTCTCTCCTTTATGTCGGGTATTGCCACCTGCACTGCAGAGCATATCGCCGCCGCACAGGATAAGGGGAACGTGACGATTCTGGATACCAGAAAAACTCTCCCCGGCTACAGAACCCTCTCCAAATACGCCGTCAAGATGGGAGGAGGTCAGAATCACCGCATGGGCCTCTACGATATGGTCATGATCAAGGACAACCATATTGATGCCGCCGGAGGCATCCGGGAAGCTGTGTCCCGGGTCAGGGAAAAGTGGGGCGACCACTACCGGATCGAGGTGGAGTGCAGAACCATAAAAGAGGTTGAAGAAGCCCTGGATTGTAAAGCCGATGTCATTATGCTGGATAATATGACTCCTGAAATGACAAAAGAAGCCGTGGAAATGCGGCGGGATGAAGTGGAGTTTGAAGCCTCCGGGAATATGGATATCGAGAAAATCAAACGCTACAACAATACGGGGGTGGATTATATCTCCATCGGGAAGCTGACTCATTCGGTAACAGCCTTCGATTTTTCTCTGGTAATGGAGTAGGGTTTGGCAGAAATCAACCAGTTTGACGTCATTATTATCGGGACGGGAATCTCCGGACTTGCAGCAGC
>JAQQAM010000072.1 GCA_028532905.1 Spirochaetales bacterium | reverse complement strand
TTTCCGGCAGCCAGACCATCGGCCTTGAGAACAATGGGGAATTGACTCTTCTCCAGATAATCCCGAGCCTTGTCAATATGGGTGAAATTCTCATAGGCCGCTGTTTTGATGCCGTATTTTTTCATAAAGTCTTTGGCCAGGCATTTGCTGCCCTCCAGAAGAGCGGCCTCTTTGTGAGGACCCAGAACAGCAATACCCTTTTCTTTGAACAGGTCAGCCACGCCGGCCACCAGCATATCCTCTGATCCGGGAAGGGCCAGATCAACAGAATTTTCGGCCGCAAAGTCCGCCAGAGCCTGTATATCATTCAAGGGGACATTCCGGCACCCTTTCACAAGAGCAGTTCCGCCGTTACCAGGGGCACAGAACACTGTGTCTACAACAGGGTTTTCCAGGAGCTTTATCACCAGGGCGTGTTCTCTGCCGCCGCTGCCGGTTACGAGTATTTTCATTTTTCTTTCCTCTGTATAAATAATACAGCCGAAGCCTGATCAGAGCTTCGGCATCCCATGGGGATCTTTAGTGTTTAAAATGGCGCATACCTGTAAAAATCATGGGAATTCCCTTCTCATTACAGGCTTTGATGGAATCCTTGTCCCGGATAGATCCTCCGGGCTGAATAATGGCCTTGATTCCCTTCTCCGCACTGAGGGTGACAACGTCATCAAAAGGGAAAAACGCATCAGAAGCCAGAACAGTACCATCACCGGCACGCTCTATCGCCTGCTGCGCCGCCCAGATTCGGTTTGTCTGTCCGGTCCCGATTCCCGTGGCTTTTCCATCTTTCACAACGACGATGGCATTGGATTTGACATGCTTGACCACTTTCTGACCGAAAATAAGATCATTTTTCAAAGCCGGATCAGGCTCAGCTTCTGTTACAACTTCAAAATCAGTGGAAAAACTCAGATCCGCATCCTGAACAAGAACGCCTCCGTCCACTTTTACGACTTCCAGAGGATCCGAGGGCTTAAGGGCAGTTTTAATGATTCTCAGATTTTTCTTGCTTCTGAGCACCTCCAGAGCATCATCTGTAAAAGAAGGGGCAACCACAATTTCCAGGAAGATCTTCACCATCTCTTCTGCAGCCCCTTTTGTCACCTCTCTGTTCATCGCAACAATCCCGCCGAAAATGGAAGTGGGATCACACTCATAGGCTCTGACATAAGCCTCTTTGGCATCTTTGCCCAATGCAACACCGCAGGGAGTGGAATGTTTCAGGCCGCAGCAGGCCAGTTCTTCAAATTCATTGACGATTTTCCACGCCACATCCATATCCCGGATGTTATTGAAGGAGAGTTCCTTTCCTCCCAGCTGTTCAAAGTCGCTGAAAGCTCCTCCCCCCCATGTATTGGTATAGAACGCCGCTTTCTGGTGAGGGTTCTCACCATAGCGAAGATCCATATTCTTCTTGTAAGACCCATTCAGAAATGCCGGCATGGCGTCCCGGTTCAGGAAGAACTGGCTGATGGCACCGTCATAGGCGGATGTCAGATTAAAGACCTTACCGGCCAGTGTTTTCCTTGTTTCAAAGGAGACATCCCCGTCACTCTTCATTTCAGTCATAACCGTATCATAATCTTCTGTATTGCAGATAACGGTGACATCCTGAAAATTTTTGGCCGCTGACCGGAGCATGGTAGGTCCGCCGATGTCGATAAACTCAACTTTCTCCTCAAAACTCTTATCCGTATCCACTTCATCAAAAAAGGGATACAGATTGACCACAACCATATCGATGGTTCCGATGTTTTCTTCCTTCAAAGTGGACATGTGTTCTTCGTTATCTCTTATGGCCAGAATTCCGCCATGAATAACCGGATGCAGAGTTTTCACCCTTCCATCCAGCATTTCCCTGCCGCCGGTTACAGCAGAAACTTCAACAGGCTCAAGCCCCTGTTCCTGAAGATAGCGGTAGGTTCCTCCTGTTGAAACGATTTCCCAGCCTTCGGCCTTCAGAAATTTTCCCAGTTCGAGAATCCCGTCTTTTTTGTAAACACTGATCAGCGCTCTTTTCATCTATCCCTTCCCTATTACGAGGTTTTATTGACTTTATTTATTACCAGATTAACAGCCTCAACTAGAGCGCTGTGCTCCTGTTGCAGAACTCTTTTCTGCAGATCTTCAGGGCTGTCCCCTTCCAGAACAGGAACTTCCTTCTGCAGGATAATCTCACCGGTATCCACACCCTGATCCACATAATGAACGGTGCAGCCGCTTTTGTCACGCCCCGCCTCCAGAACAGCCCTGTGAACATTCATGCCGTACATTCCCTTGCCGCCGAAATCAGGAAGCAAGGCTGGATGTATATTGATAATCTTTCCTCTCCAGGTCTGTACAAAATCCGAACTGAGAATGGAAAGGTATCCGGCCAGAACAATCAGATCCGTATCTCGGGGGATTTTTTCCATAATCTTTTCTGACAGATTACCCTTGTATGCTCTGCGATCGATCAGCCATGTTTGAATGTCATGGGCTGCCGCTCTGTCCAGGCCGTAGGCCTGCCGGTCGCTGATTACAGTGGTGATAATACCGGAGCCCAGAAATCCGGAATTGGACGCATCAATAAGGGCCTGCAGATTGGAGCCTCCCCCGGAAATCAGAACGGCTATTTTAAACATAACGTCTCACTGCCCCTGCTGATGCTTCCTATTCTTGTCACCCTTTCACCGGATTGTTCCAGTGATGTCTTCAATTTATCTGCGGATGAGGGATCCACCACAAGAATCATCCCCACACCCATATTGAAGGTACCCCACATCTCTTGTTCCGGAACCCCTTTGTCCTGGAGCCATCTGAAAACCGGAAGCACAGAAATATCATCCTTGTTCACATGTGCGGTATAGCCTTCGGGTATGGTCCGGGGCAGATTTTCAGGAATTCCTCCGCCAGTGATATGCGCCATGCCGTGTACAGCACCGGGACAATCTTTCATAGCTTTAAGGACAGAACGGACATAGACCTTTGTGGGCTTCATCAGTTCTTTATAAACAGGTTCTCCCTGGAAATCTTCGTCCAGGTCTTTGACCAGAGCCCGGACAAGACTGAATCCGTTGGAATGGACACCGCTGGAGGAGAGCCCCAGAAGGACATCTCCTTCAGTAATAGTGCTACCGTTTATAATCTCGTCTTTCTCAACTGCGCCCACACAGAAACCGGCCATATCATAATCACCGTCTTTATAGAAACCGGGCATTTCTGCAGTTTCACCGCCCACCAGAGAACAGTCCGCGTCCTTGCAGGCGGCAGCCATTCCCAACACGATCCGGCTGGACACATCAGAATCCAGTTTCCCGCAGGCCAGATAATCCAGAAAAAACAGAGGTTTTGCCCCCTGACAGAGAATATCATTGGCACACATGGCAAAACAGTCCTGGCCTACCGTATCATAAAGATCTTTGGCAAAGGCGATAGCCAGTTTGGTTCCCACCCCATCTGTTCCGGATACCAGAACCGGATTCTTATAATCTTTCAAGGCATAGAGGGAGGCAAAGCTGCCGAGCCCCGTCAGCACATTCTCATTATGAGTCTCTGCAACCGCTGATTTGATTTTATCTACGGCTTTGTAGCCCTCTTCCTTATCTACACCAGAATCTTTGTATGTATGCATTATACCATCCATAATTTATTCGCACCGGTATAATGTTACCGGCTTTAATATCAAGCAGCTTAATTATTGGGAGTCAGAGGATAGGTTCCTGTTAGACATCCGTTACAGAAATGTGTTTCCTCAGGACTCAGCGCCCGGGTCAGTCCTTCCAGACTGATATATCCCAGACTGTCTGCCCCTATCTCTTCGCAAATTTCCTGAACATCCCTGCCGCTGGCAATCAGCTGTTCCGTATCGGGTGTATCAATTCCAAAATAACAGGAGTGTTTGATGGGTGGGGACACAATACCCAGATGAACTTCACTGGCTCCCGCCTGACGCATCAGAGACACCAGACGCCGGCTGGTGGTTCCTCTTACAATGGAATCATCAATCAAAATAACCCGTTTTCCTTCAACCACGGATTTAACGACATTCAGTTTCACAGACACAGCCTTTTCCCTCATCTCCTGGGAAGGAGCGATAAAGGTTCTTCCTATGTATCTGTTTTTAATAAAACCCATTTCAAAGGGAATACCTGAGGCTTCGGAATACCCGATAGCCGCAGACAGCCCCGAGTCGGGTACGGCCACAACCATATCCGCATCCACAGGATTTTCTCTGTAATACTCGGCCCCGCAGCGCTTACGGGCTTCCATCACATTGATACCGTCGATCTGACTATCGGGTCGGGCAAAATAGATATATTCAAAAATACAGGTAGACAGATTGGATGTGCTGTCATGCCCCAGTGAGTTGACACCGTTTTCATCGATCACAACAATTTCGCCGGGTTCCAGATCACGGACGAACTCGGCTCCCACCGTATTAAGGGCACAGGATTCAGAGGATAGAACCCAGCTGTTGTCCAGTTTTCCGAGACACAGGGGTCTGATGCCGTGGGGATCTCTCACACCAATCAGTTTGTTGTCAATAAACAGGACAATGGCATAGGACCCTTTGATGGCCTGTGCGGCATCCCTGACAGCCTTTTCAATTCCTTTACTGGCCCCCCGGGCCACCATATTCAGGATAACTTCTGTATCACTGGTGGTCTGAAAAATGGCCCCGCCGTCTTCCATAAGAGAGCGTATAATTTCGGCATTGACCAGATTCCCGTTATGTGCGACAGCCAGAGAACCGAGCTTGCAGTGTCCTTCCAGGGGCTGTGCATTGACAATGCTGCTGTCCCCGGCGGTTGTGTAGCGCACATGACCGATAGCGGCGTTCCCCCCGTTCAGTTCCTTGACGGCATTATCCCGGAAGACTTCTGAGACAAGGCCCATCCCCTTTTTGGTTCGGAGCTTTCCGTCATCAGAGACAGTGATCCCTGCACTCTCCTGACCTCTGTGCTGCAGCCCCAGAAGACCAAGATATGTGATTTCGGCGGCTGGACAGTTGTCTGCCGAATACACTCCGAAAACACCGCACTCCTCATGGAGCTTATCATCCAACGGAACATCTTTATCAGGAAACATATAACCCCTTCTCCCTCTATGGAAAAACTATTCTTTTCTCTATTTTCAAATCTCTAATTACAATTAAATAACTCCGGCGCCTGAAGGACACCGGAATCTGCACATCAGCTGAAATACCCGACACCCGATTCAAAGAGAGGCTGGTACTTGGGGCCCGGTATATTTCTGAAGTTATCCCCGCTGAAACGTTCGCTATGTCCCATCTTGCCAAGAATCCGTCCGCAGGGGGAAGTAATTCCCTCGATGGCCAGATCGGATCCGTTGGGATTGTACCGGGGATTCATGAGAGCCCTTCCCGAAGGGTCCGTATACTGAAAAGCAATCTGACCATTTTCGGCCAGTTCTCTGAGTACAGATTCGGGAGCCGTAAACCGCCCCTCCCCATGGGAGATGGCGATCTCATGCAGTTCATTTGCCTCCATTCCTGAAAGCCAGGGAGAATTGCCGGGACAGACTCGTGTTGTTACCATTCTGGAAATATGTCTGTTATTGATATTTCTGGCCAGTGTGGGAGCCGACTCACTCAGTTCCTGAACCCGCCCATAGGGCAGCAGTCCGGATTTGACAAGAGCCTGAAAACCATTACAGATACCCAGGATCAGACCATCCCGCTCCAAAAGCCGGTGAACAGCCTCTGCCACATCCGGGTTCCGGAGCACATTGGCAATAAACTTCCCTGAACCCTCAGGCTCGTCACCTGCTGAAAAACCTCCGGAGAGCATCAGGATCTGAGAGGAGTTGATTCCTTCAACCATTTTTTCCAGACTGGCGAGAACATCAGATCGGTTTCTGTTGCAGAACACGGCGCTCTCGGTATCGGCTCCGGCGGCCCGGAAAGACCGTTCCGTATCATACTCACAGTTTGTTCCCGGAAAAACGGGAATAAAGACTTTCGGCTTTCCTTTCCCTCCCCGGGCTTTAGGGGGGGTAATTTCCTGTTTCAAGTCCCTGACTGCCAGATCATCACTATCCTTGTTATCCGGGTCATCAGGAAATACAGAATCCAGAGTGCTCTTCCAACTGCCGACAGCTTCATAGAGGTCCAGGTTAAATCCGGGAAAAATCATCTTTGTGCTGTCACTGGTCTGCCCCAGATGGATCAGGCCGGCAAACTCATCACAGAGAGATTTGTCCGGTGATTCGATAATAATGTCTCCCTTCCCCTTGTTGAAAAGAGAAAGGTCTGAGTTTTCAAGTTTGAATCCGATACGGTTGCCCGCAGCCATTCTGAACAGCTGTGCAGCAATGCCCCCTTCTTTGACGGTTGCCGCACTGAGGATTTTTCCCTGGTGTATCCATTTCTCTACCTGATCAAATCCTGCAGCCAGTTTATCCCAGAGAGGAAGAAGTGAGTCATCAGACTCAACAGGAAGGAGATACAGATGACTGTCACTGTTCTTGAATTCTGATGATACAGTGTTCTCAATGTCGCCGGTTGTTACCGCAAAAGATATGAGTGTCGGGGGGACATGAATGTCATGGAAGGTACCGGACATGCTGTCCTTACCGCCGATGGCCGGAATATTCAGTTTCTCCTGAGCTTCCAGAGCCCCCAGCAGAGCTGCCAGAGGGAGCCCCCAGTTTGCGGGCTCTGTTCCCAGACGTTTGAAATACTCCTGAAAACTGAGACGTGTCTGTCTCCACCGTCCCCCGCTGGCCACGATCCGGGCCAGAGAGCTTACAACGGCGTGTACACTGCCGTGATAGGGGCTCCAGCTGCTGACCTCCGGATCAAATCCGTATGCCATGAGGCTGCATGTTTTAGTCTTGCCTCCGGGAACCGGGAGCTTATGAATGGAGGCTTCTGTCTCGCTCATCTGGTCCGCTCCCCCGAAGGGCATCTGAACCGTAGAGGACCCGATGGAAGCATCAAACATCTCAATCAGCCCTTTCTGGGAACAGACATTCAGATCTTTAAGAACCCTCAGCATCCCGTCTTTTCCCGCTGTATCTGATGTATCTTCATCATGGCCGGATTCATAAGGGTTAATAGTCCAGTCTATCTCAGGGAGAACTGCATCTGTTGTCTGCCTCACTCCGTTTGTATCCAGAAAATCTCTATCCAGGTCCACAACAGCTTTTCCATTCCAGTTCAGAACCAGTCTGTTGTCCCCGGTAACATCCGCTACATGGCTGGCATCCAGATTCTCCTGTGCGGCAAAGGCAATGAGGGCTTCTCTGTCTTCCGGTGCCACAACCACGGCCATGCGCTCCTGAGACTCGGAGATAGCCAGTTCGGTACCGCTTAATCCTCTGTATTTTGTGGGAACTTTATCCAGATTGACTGTCAGGCCGGGAGCCAGCTCTCCAATGGCAACGGAAACACCGCCGGCGCCGAAGTCATTGCATTTTTTTATGAGTGCGGTTACCTCCGGATTCCGGAAGAGTCTCTGAATCTTCCGCTCTTCGGGAGCATTCCCCTTCTGGACTTCCGCGCTGCAGCTTTCCAGGGATTCGTTTGTATGTTCCTTGGATGAGCCTGTCGCACCGCCGCAGCCGTCCCGTCCCGTTTTTCCACCGATCAGTATGATTGAGTCCCCGGCTGCAGGAGATTCCCTGCGAACCATGTATTCGGGAACAGCTCCGACCACTGCACCGACTTCCATGCGTTTGGCTTTGTAACCGGGATGATAAATTTCTCTCACAAAAGAGGTGGCAAGACCGATCTGGTTACCGTAGGAACTGTATCCGTGGGCAGCGGTTCTGGTAATGTACTTTTGCGGAAGTTTGCCGGGAATGGTATCTTCCATTTTCTCATTAGGGTCCGAAGCCCCTGTGATTCTCATGGCCTGATAAACATAGGAACGACCGGAAAGGGGATCCCGAATGGCTCCGCCGATACAGGTGGAAGCCCCTCCGAAGGGTTCTATTTCGGTGGGATGGTTATGGGTTTCATTTTTAAACATCAGAAGCCAGGGCTCCTGTCTGCCGTCCACATCGACTTTGATCCGTACGGAACAGGCATTGATCTCTTCAGAGACTTCCATATCATCCAGCAGACCGTCTTTTCTCTGCCTCCTGCCTGAAATGGTGGCCAGATCCATCAAAGTAAGGGGTTTTTCCTTTCTGCCGCAAAGATCACGGATGCTTTTGTAATGGGAAAGTGTTTCTTCCAGTTTTTCACTGAATTTGTCTGAAGGCAGAACAATATCATGCAGTTCAGTTTCGAAGGTGGTATGCCGGCAGTGATCGGACCAGTAGGTGTCCAGAACACGGATTTCTGTTTCACTGGGAGCTCTTTTCTCTGTTTCTGCAAAATACTTCTGACAATAGCTGATATCTTCGCTGGACATTGCCAGTCCCATCTGTCTTTTGATAGCAGAGGCATTATCTGTATTGAAACCTTCCAGAACAGGAACTGCCGGTGCATCAGAGCCAAGATCAAAAAGGGAATGCTCGGCAAGATCTTTTTCACGGGATTCCACAGGATTGATACAATAGGATTTAATGCGTTTTAATTCATCATCACTGAGCTTACCCTTAAGCAGAATGAGTTTACTGCTTCTGACAACACCCTCCCAGTCGGGATACACAAGATGTATACACTGGGCAGCGGAATCGGCCCGCTGGTCAAACTGACCGGGAAGATACTCCAGAGCAAAAGATCTGTCATCTTCAGGTTGTGAAGTATGAATAATATCTGAGGGGGTTTCAGAAAAAACAGTGGAAGACACTTTGGCAAGTTCTTCTTCTGACATGCCCGTAAGCTCATAAATATTGACAATCCTGACGCCTGATGCAGAACTGATACCCAGGGTTTCCCGGAGATCTGAAAGGAGTCCGCGGGCTTCATTATCCTGCCCTGCTCTTTTTTCGACATAAACACGGAAAAAATCACTCATATTGTGATGCAATCCTCCTGAACCTGATGATTCGTTTTTTTCTGTACTGAATAAAGCTGTAAGGCAGCATCAAAATTTACGTATTCCATGCTGTTTCAAACAACAGAGAAACACTAAAGATGAGGCTTAGGGCGAAACTTATAGTTGATCCTTTACGGGGACCTGTAGAAACTCACGGAACCCTATTTTCCGGAATATATAAGCTTTATCTTTTCAGGTGCTCAGACTAGCACTTAAATCCATGAGAATCAACAGGTCAGACAAGTCATTTTTCATAGAAAAGTACAGGTTCTGTAAAAAGTGGATCTTGTATATATATAAGTATTTTGTTAAATGAATAACCATAAAAATACTACCGATATAATACAAAAACGTAGCTTTTCACTACTAAATTGCATTTTTTCATACTATTTATGCGAAATATCTTTGTCAGACTGTAAGTTTCTGGTATAAATATGACAAATAAATCTTTTATGAACAAATGGAGTTCAATTATGAAAAAAATTCTATTTCTTTCTCTGATCCTGATTATGAGCGCCTCCGTTCTTTTCCTTACCGGATGCAGTAAGAAAACGGAAAGTAATGTAATTACAATCGCATCAGATGCAACATGGCCCCCCATGGAATTTCTGAATGAAAATAAAGAGATTATCGGATTTGATGTTGACCTGATTAAGGCCGCAGCCAAGGCTGGCGGATTTGAAGTGAATGTTGTGAACACTGCCTGGGACGGAATCTTTGCCGGTCTGGCCAACGGAAACTACGATGCGGTTATGTCTTCTGTCACCATTACTGACGAAAGAAAAGCCTCTATGGATTTCTCAGTTCCCTACATCAATGCCGGACAGGTTCTGATTGTAGCAAAAGATTCCACCGGAATGACGACTCTGGCTGATATGGCCGGTAAAAAAGTGGGTGCCCAGATCGGTACAACCGGTGCTATTGCCATCACTGAAGCCGGGGATATTGAACTGAAAACATACGATGAACTGGGACTGGCCATTGAAGACCTGGCCAACGGCAATATCGAAGGTGGATCGGAAGAGCACACGT
>JAQQAM010000071.1 GCA_028532905.1 Spirochaetales bacterium | reverse complement strand
AGAGAAGCCGTTGCAGCTTCTGTCAGCGCTATGAACAGAACACCCTCCTGCTACTATGCCCTGGGTTTCGGGGACGGCGGAGACTGGACTTCAGGGGGAGGAACCTTTATCGGAGAACTTCTGACCATGGCCGGCGGACGCAACATTGCACAGGATGTGGAAGGCTGGTCCTATTCCAAAGAGCTTCTTGTGGCAGAACAGCCCCGGATCATACTGGTGAACAGGGGTATGAAGGAACAGTTTCTCTCCCTTCCCGTATACAAGGATCTGGAGGCATCTGTTAAGGGGATGGTTTTTGAAATTGATGAAAACTCCATTGTCCGTCAGGGTCCCCGTCAGATAGATGCTCTGGAAGAGATTCACAGAATCATGGAAACTGCCCCTTGATCAATCCGGACAAGCCCGCCTCCCGTCTGCCGGGTGCTGGGCTCCTTCTGCTGCTGTTCTTCCTTCTTGTTCTGGGGTCCTCCATAGGAGCCGTACCCCTCCCCTTTTCCGGTCTGATGCGCTACCTGCTGAGCGGCGGAACCGAGGGGCTGACAGAAGGGCAGGAAATTATTCTTTTACAGATCCGTATTCCCCGGGTTCTGATGGCCGCCCTGGCGGGAGCCGGATTATCGGTGTCGGGACTGGTCTTTCAGGCCATATTCAGGAATCCCATGGCAGAGCCCTATCTACTGGGTGTGGCCTCGGGAGCCTCCCTGGGAGCTTCGGTCTATCTGCTGATCGGCCTGCCGTCCCTGTTTCTGACTTCACTGGGACTCACAGGAGCCGCCTTTCTGGGGAGCCTTTTGTCGGTTCTGCTGATTCTGTCCCTCTCGTCCAGAGGGGGAAACAACATCAGTTCCCTTCTTCTGGCAGGTGTGGCCTTCAGTTCCATTGCCCAGGCGGGAGTCTCCATTATGATGATGCTCAACAGACAGAAGGTGGAACGGATCGTTTTCTGGACCCTGGGAAGCTTCTCTTCGGCCCACATCAATAAGGTTTTTGTTCTCCTGACCATTCTCATTCCCTCTATCCTGTTTATTGTTTTCCGGTACAGAGAACTGGATCTGCTGAGCCTGGGGCATGAAGAAGCCCACTCTCTGGGAATAAACCCGGAGCGTATTTCCCGGCAGCTCCTTCTGGTCAGCTGTCTGATCACATCTGTTATCGTCGCCAACTGCGGTATTATCGGATTTGCGGGGCTCCTTGTTCCCCATCTTATGAGACTGATATCGGGGCCCGGACACAAGAGACTGGTATTCCTGTCCATAACCGGGGGAGCCGTGCTGATGATCCTCTCCGATCTGCTGGCCAGAACCCTCATAGCCCCGTCAGAAATTCCGGTGGGCATCCTGACAGCCCTGACAGGTGGCCCTTTTTTCCTGTACCTGCTGCGGCGCAATACTGTGAAGGAGCTGTGATATGAATACGACCGTTACAGTCAAAGATCTTCATTTCACATACGGCGGTTCCTTTTCACTGGATATCCCCTCCATAGAGATCCGGCCCGGCGAGCTGACTGTCATTCTGGGACCCAACGGTTCGGGTAAAACAACCTTTTTCTCCATTCTCAGGGGACGGCTGAAGCCGGACAAAGGCCGGATACTGGTCAGGGACAGGGATCTGTTTACTCTGAAAGATGCCCACAGGGCGGCTCTGGTGGGTCTGGTTCCCCAGAGAACGATCAGTGCCTTTCCCTATACGGCCTCCCAGATGGTCAGCATGGGATACTACAGAAAACGCAGTTCCCTCTGGCATAATCCTGTGGATGAAAAACAGCTGACCGCCCTGATGTGCCGCCTTGATCTGGAACAACTGATGCACCGGGAGGTGAACAGCCTGAGCGGCGGTGAATACCAGAGGGTTCTTCTGGCCCGGGTTCTGGCACAGGATCCGGAAGTTCTCCTGCTGGATGAACCTTCCAATCATCTGGATATCCATCATCAACAGGAGCTGCTGCGTCTTCTGAAAGAAGAAGCCCGACGGGGCAAAACAGTCATCGCCATCCTCCATGATATCAACCAGGCACTCCAGAATGCCGACCGGGTTATTCTTATGGATGACGGGGGCTGTGTGGCCGCAGGGCCTGCGGCTGAGGTGGTGACCCCCGGGAATATCAACCGGGTGTACAGAAGCCGGATGGAGTATTACAGAAACGGAGACAGGGTCATGCTGGGCACTGCAGAACAGCCCTGAAACAGAATAAAACGATTTTGGATGAGAAATGAAAACAGAATGCCTCCTGCCCGGCCTGAGTGTCGGAATAAACCATAATGAAGAGAATGCTCTGCTGAGTTTTTCAACACCCGTACAGACCCTCTCTTCCGCCCTGTACAACGGCGGTCGGCAGAGGGTTTCCCATGTTCTCAACATGAAGGTTCATCACAACAAATCGGATGAGTATGAAGGATATGAACACCCTCATATCAGCCTGGAAAACAGAGCCTGTGAACTGGGAGTGACCGGGCCCTTTGCGGGGATGATGACCTCTGCCTCCATGAAAAGTTTCCGGTACAAAACAATTATTGAGGATGATCTGGGGGTGTTCTGCTGCCTGACTGCAGGCCTGACCAATGCCCGGGCCGCTGGAGATCCCGCCGATTTCAGAGACCTTCAGGCTCACAGAGCCGGCAGCGGTACGATCAATATTGTGGCCGGCACCAATGCGGCTCTATCAGAAGCGGCTCTGGCAGAGGCACTGATGATTGTAACAGAGGCCCGGTGCAGTTCGGTCATGAAGCATGCTGTACTGAGTAAGGTCTCCGGCAGCACGGCGACCGGTACAGGGACTGATTCCAACCTTGTTTTTTCAGGCTCTGGCCCGGAAATCCATTTCTGCGGCAAACATACCCTTCTGGGAGAGATGCTGGCCCGGGCGGTCATTGAACCCATGGATGAAGTGATCCGTATCATTCAGCAGATGGAAAAAGACGGGCTGATCTGACACTCCTGTCCCGGTTTATCGCCCTTTTAGGGCTCCTTCCGGATAAAATGAATACCAAAATCCTCCGCAATGTTTCATACTTTATGTAAACGGAGGGTATCTTTATGAAATTACGGGCACAGTTTTCTCTGATCACGGGAATTCCCATGCTGGGTATCATCATCATAATGGTTATCGGTATCCTCAGCTTACAGCAGATTCGAGCCGATCTGGATCATCTGAACCACTTTCAGGAAGATCTGGTCCTTATCCTGAATGCCGACAGGGATGCCTATCAGGTGATGGTCAGCGAAGATGAGGCTCTTATCGCCCGCAGCAGGGAAGAGGTCTCGGAACAGGATGGGGTGAACAGGGAAAACCTGAAACAAATGAAAGACCGTGTGGAAGAAGCGGGCCTTGATTTTTCAGATGATTTGATCCCTGTCCTTGAAGATTTCAGAAGGAAGTATGATATCTGGGCTGAAAACAGCCGAACCATTCTGGAAGAGTCCCTTCATATTGTTGAATATGAAACTGAGATGGCCGTACTGAACCGGGAAGCGTCAGAAGCTTTCGGTCATATGCGGGAAGAGATAGATGTGCTGGGCGAAAATATTGAAGGTCAGCTTGCCTCCAGTTTGTCAGCCTCCCGGCGGCGCAGCCTGGAAAGGGCACTCTCTCTGGTTCTCAACGGTGACAGAGATGCCTATCAGGCTCAGATGGCTCTGATCAGTTCAACCAGCGGTGCGGACACCAGTGAAATGGAAGAGTACATGGCTGTCAACGAAGAGAATATTCTCCAGACCGGAGAGCGTGTTTCTGAAGCCGCCCGGCTGGCAGGCAGAAGCGGTACACCGGGATATGAGCGTTTTCAGGAGTATTTTGAGGTATGGAAGACAGCCAGTCTTAACTATTTCAGCATCGAGAAAGAGGTACTGGAAGAAAAAATGCTCAGAGACAGAGCCTCTGCTCAGAGTCTGGCCCTCTTTACTGATATGAGGAATGATCTGGATCTTATGGCTATCGGTCAGGAAGAGAGGAAGGATGCTGAGCTGGCTGATCTGAACCGGATTATCAGAAGCATAATAATCTTCTACTTTGCGGTTGTTCTGGCGACAATGGTCATTGCCCTGACAGTAGCTTTTCTGATTTCCCGCAATATGCTCCGGGCCATCCGGGAGAACATAGCTGTTGGAGAAAAACTTAGTAATGGAGATCTCAGCACAAACAAAAAATCTGAGCGTAAAGATGAACTGGGTGATCTGAGCAGAGTATTCTTTGAGACAAACAGAAAGCTCAGGGATATTATGACGGCCGTACAAGCCTCATCCGACAATGTGGCCAGCGGCAGCCAGCAGCTCTCATCCAGCTCCCAGCAGCTCTCCGCCGGTGCCACAGAGCAGGCCTCATCGGCAGAGGAAGTCTCTTCATCCATGGAGCAGATGGCCTCCAGCGTAGATCAGAACAGTGATAACGCTCAGAAGACCAGAGTTATTGCCGAAGATGTTTCTGCCAAGGCAAAAGAGAGCGGCGAAGCCGTCCGTCACACCGTAACAGCCATGAAGGAGATATCGGAAAAAATAGGTGTAGTCAGCAATATCGCCAGCCAGACCAACATGCTGGCTCTGAATGCCGCCATTGAAGCTGCCAGGGCCGGAGAAGCGGGCAAGGGATTTGCCGTTGTTGCCTCGGAAGTCAGAAAACTGGCAGAGATCAGTCAGAGTTCGGCTATAACCATTACAGAACTGTCCCGGGATTCCCTGGACATTGCGGTCAAAGCGGGAGAGATGATTGAATCCCTAGTGGAAGAGGTGGAAAAAACAACCGAACTTGTCGAGGAAATATCCGCTGCCAGTATGGAACAGAGTCATGGAATGGGTCAGGTAAACTCAGCCCTTGTGCAGCTGGATCAGGTGACCCAGCAGAATGCCTCCTCCTCAGAAGAAATTGCCTCCACATCCGAGGAACTGGCGGCCCAGGCGAAAATGCTTAATGAGAAAATCAGCTTTTTCAAAATTGACAGACAGACAGCTGGAAAAACTGCTCCCCCAGCATCGGCGGCAGAAGCAATTCCGGCAACCGGGAAAACCGGAACCATCCCCGGAGCCCTGCCGCCTGTTACGGCCAAACCGGATAAGCCGGAAACCGAAGTTTCCGGGGAATCCTCTTCTGAGGGAAAGGCCGATGTTTCAAAAGAAGGGAACGATCCTATTGATTCCATCGATTTCGGCATTGATGTAGGCAGTGAACCCGAACTGAAACCCGGCTACAGCGATGAGACTGACCCCGATATGGACAGCGGTGAGTTTGAAGAGTTCTGATTCCTTAACAGGCCGGCAGGGACACTCCTGCTGCAGAGCAGACAGGCGGGGGAGTTTCAGTCTATACTCCGGATATGATCTACCCCTACTCCACTCCCTTGGGAGATTATACTCTTACCCTGGACAGTGATGACAAGTCTCTGCGTCCCTGGGATGCGGCGGATGAGTATCTGTTATCCAGCTATCAGGATCTGCACAGTATAGAGGATTCCTCTGTGATGATTGTGAATGACAGTCATGGGGCCCTCACCCTGCCTCTGACAGAAAAATGTGCCCTTCTGGTACAGGATTCCCTCAGGGCCATACGGGAAACCCGTAGTAATATCACAGGAAGCGGACTGACAGCCCCGGCGGCCACTTCCCTCCTCGGTCTGCAGGACATTCATACAATCCGCCATATTCTGATGAAAATACCAAAATCCATTGACTATTTCCGTTTTCAGCTGGATTTCATTGCCCGCCGGTTGACTGTTCCCTGTTCCATCTCTGCCGGAGGGATGAATAAGTATCTGCCCCGGGCCTTTTTTGATGTCTTTAATGAGTACTGCGGGGAGGCATCCTGGTCCAGAATTGTCAAGAAGGCCAGAATCTATTCGGGGACTCTCACTCCCCGCCCCTCCCCTGGACTTCCGGTCAGGAATGAGGTATCCCCGCCTGAAAGATCCTTCCCCTACCGGGATAATCGTTTTTTCAGTTATCCCGGTACTTTTTCCCACGGCAGACTGGACAGCGGGAGCCGCTTTCTTCTGGATTATCTTTTCAGTTCTGAAGGAGAGTCCCGGGTTCTGTCTGCTCTGACTCCGGGGGCCCGGATTGCCGATCCGGGCTGCGGCTGCGGTGTGCTGGGGCTGACAGTTCTGACACTACGCCCCGGAATCAAAGCCTTTCTGAGTGATGATAATGCCATGGCTGTGCGGGGAAGCCTCTATAATTCGGGAAAACTGGGACTGCTGGAGAGCTGTCAGATTGTTCAGGATAATATTATGGAGACAGTCCCCCCGTCTACCATGGATTTTGTAATCTGCAATCCCCCTTTCCACAGGGGGCATACTGTTTCAGTGGAAACCGGTTTTGCCTTTATCCGGGAGAGTGCCCGGGTACTCAAAAAGGGAGGGCGCGCTCTGTTTGTGGTCAATGGAACCCTGGGATACGGTACTATTCTGAAGGACAATTTCAACAGTATATCGGTCATCAGGGAGAACAGAAAATATAAACTGATTCTCTGCACACTCTGACCGTCAGGTCACTCTGCGGGATTTCAGACCCTTGTCAGATCTGTTCTCCGGTCATCCCGGAGGGATCAAGAAGACGGTCAACCTCTTCCCGGGACAGGAGTCCCGATTCATAAAGAACCTGCCTTACCGGACGTTTCTCTTTATATGCCTTGTAGGCTATCCGGGCCGCCTCGTCGTATCCTATGGTCAGAGCCACCGGGGTCACCATGGCCAGAGAGCCTTCAATGGCCTGCAGGCAGTTCTCCTTTTCCGCTTCTATTCCGTCAATACAGTTCAGGGCGAAGACCCGGGCAGTTTCGGCCAGCAGTTCCAGTGCGCTCAGAGTTTCGTGGGATATCAGGGGCATCATCATATTCAGCTGCAGAGGTCCATGCTGGTTGGCAATACTCACAGACAGAGCCTTCCCCTGAAGATGGGCCGCCACCTGAATGACCATTTCCGGAATAACTGGGTTCACCTTGCCCGGCATAATAGAGCTTCCCGGCTGCAGGGAGGGCAGGATAATCTCTCCCAGTCCCGACCGGGGTCCGCTGGTGAGCAGCCTCAGATCGTTGGCAATCTTCATAAGATCAGAAGAGATGGAGTTGATGACACCCATGAGATCGACCTGGGCAGATCTGAATGAGATGCCCTGGAACTTGTTCTCCATCACACGAAATGTGATCCCCGTCTCCTCGGAAATGCCTTCAACGGCTTTGACAGCAAAATCCGGATGGGCGTTGAGGCCGGTGCCGATGGCTGTTCCTCCCAGAGGCAGTTCGGAAAGGGGAGCCTTCATGGACTCAAGGTTGATCCGTCCCTGTCTGATCTGGGCGGCAAAGGCGGAAAACTCCTGCCCCAGGGTCATGGGAACAGCATCCTGCAGATGGGTACGTCCCAGCTTGAGTATATCCTGAAAGGCTCCGGCTTTTTTTGAAAACGAAAGCTCCAGGCTTTTCATATGGTCTATGGTTTTATGCAGCAGCAGTCTGTTGGCCAGGGTAATGGCCGAAGGGATGACATCGTTGGATGACTGTCCCTTGTTCACATGATCGTTGGGATGAACCGGTGTACGGCTGCCAACAGTTCCGCCCAGTTCCAGATTGGCCAGGTTGGAAAGGACTTCATTGATATTCATATTCCAGGATGTTCCCGAACCTGTCTGAAACACATCTATGGGAAACTGGTCTGATTTGTTTTCCCGGACAATCCTGTCAGCCCCTGAGGCGACGGCAGCAGCCAGCTTTTCATCAAGCAGACCCAGAGAACTGTTGGCCAGAGCGGCATGCTTCTTGATCAGGCACAGCGCTTTAAGCATATAGGGATGGATTCTCAAATCAGAAACGGCAAAATTCTCAACCGCCCGTTGGGTCTGGGCTCCCCACAGAGAGTCAGCGGAAAGGCTGATCTCCCCCATAGAATCTGATTCAACTCGTACATCCCCGCTCATAAACTTCTCCCGAAAAACAGTATAACTGGAGCAATTATCCATTTTTTGGAGCTATGATGTCAATGAACCTCAAGGATATCCAGAATCTCTTCAAAAACCTCATTCCGTATTTCAGGAACTTCATTAAAGAGACTGTGCTCTGCTTCAGGTATGAAGAAAATCTGAGCTTCGGGATATTTCTCCCGGAGAAAGGGAATATTATAGGAGTCATCCACAACACTGTCCTCTTCTCCCTGCAGAATAATGGGAGCAAACCTGTTGTCTGCCGGAATGTCCTTCATTCGTTCTACCCAGTTTTCATGAGCATAGACCCAGGAGAAGGGAACCCTTCGGCTTTGAAGAGGATCTCTGTTTTTGACAAAATCCTCGTGCTCCCGGTTGGAGCTGGATCCCCCGAAACGGCGGAAGACTTCATCAGAAAAGGGATCAGCCAGGCGGACTCCCAGACCAGAGACGCGCCAGCCTACAGCCTGTACCAGGGGAGCTGCGAAAATAACCCTGTCAAAGGGGTTGCCGTAAACAGAATTCATCTCCATCAGGACAGAGCAGCCTGTACTGTGGGCCACAGCCACACGGGGAGGTGGAATGGGAAGATAATCAGTCTGGTTCAGCAGATTGATAAATCGGGCCAGTCCCTCGGCATACTCCCTGAAATCATCAATATGAACAGGTTCTCCCCCTGACAGGCCGTGGCCGTGGAGATCGAATGCGGCAACGGCATAATTCTGCTTTAGAAGAAAGCGGATCAGGTATCTGTTTGACAGGGTATGATCCAGATACCCGTGGAGCAGGAGAACAGTTCCTTTGACAGGGATTTCAGAATCAGCAGAACCTGCGGCGGCAGCACGTACGACGTCAGAACCCGAAGAATCGGCAGCAGAACCTGCGGCGTCAGAACCCGAAAAATCGGCGTCATTTGTTTGAGGTGAAAAAAGATAAGCCGCCAGTTTTGTCTCTCCTGAGCGGAAATATCCCACATGCAGAGAGCCGGGAATCCCTTCGGGTATATAGTGGTCCAGAAAGATCTGTTCCTCTGTACTCAGCTCTCTGTACATGCCCTCTTCAAACAGGGGCATCATATTCTCTTTGATGACTTCGGCTGTCCCGGAAGTAAAATCTGTATAACCGGTTTGACCCGATTGATCAGTCGGGGTCAAACCGTCCCCCTCTCCGCTGTGGACAGTCTCCGTATCGGGCTCTCCTCTCTGGGGCTGATCTTCCTGACTTCCCCCACACCAGGCAACAGTCGCAAGCAGAATAAACAGGGGGATGAATATTATTTTTTCAGGCATCAGCGCTCCGCGGCAGACAGGATTTCCGCCAGTTCACTGTGTCCGTTACTCCAGGCCCGCATGGATGCGGTCTCTCCCTGACTGTCTGCCACTGTGGGATCAGCTCCCCGGTCCAGCAGGAGACGGCATGTGCCCGTATACCCCATACCGGCAGCCAGTATCAAGGCACTTTCTCCCAGTGCATTCAAGGCATTCGGATCTGTGCCCTTATCCAGGAGGAGAGACAGTCCCCGGGCGTCCGGCTCGACCCATGAGGAGCAGGCCAGATGGAGGGGTGAATCATTGCGGAATGTTCGGAGCAGAGGATCTGCCCCCCTTCGGAACAAGGTTTGAAGATATTCAAAGTCACTTCCATTTCGGGCAGCCCAGTGAAGGGGGGTCCAGTTTTCAAAATCCCGGACATTCACATCCCAGCCTGCCTCCATCAGAAGCAGGGCGGTTTCCGAATGATTCTGCCATGCGGCCAGATGAAGCGGAGTCCAGCCGTAGGGGGTACTGTCAAACACAGGAGCTCCGGCATCCAGCAGTTCCTGCACCATCAGGGCCGAATTGAATGCTGCTGCCGCCATAAGGGGAGTAAACCCGTCGGAATAGAAATGTCCCGGATCGGCTCCCTCTTCAATAAACAGAGAAATCATCTGAGGATCTGAGCCGTACTCCAGTATGTACCGCAGTTCCTCATCGAGGTCTGAGGCATAGGGAATGGAAGCAGCCGGATAGATTCTTCTGCTGCGGATCAGAGACTCAAGCCGGGGAAGGGATTCCTGTTTATAGAAATCGCTGTACAGTTGCCGGAAATCTTTCAGGTTTCTTCCAAAGCCGTCTCTCATTCTGCCGTCGTTATACAGGGAAGCGAGAGTGTCCACAGCCTGGGGAGTATTGAGAAAATTCAGGGCTCCCATCAAAGGAGTCCATCCGTCTTTATCACGCCATTCATGCCGATTATCTCCTGCCAGCAGATATCCGATCACTTCCACATCAGGAGAGAAGGCTGCTGCCCAGAAGAAACCGGGGGTTCCGTAATCATCCCGGGCATCCGGGTCAATTCCCAGATCAATCAGCTTTTTTATAACTGGTAAAGTCTGTCCATAGAGGATGGCATAACTGATGATATCCAGGCCCCTGTCATCCCGGGCATCCAGATCCGCTCCCCCCGCAGCCAGCTCCTGCAGAAGAGAACTCTCCGGTTTCAGAGCCCTTGTGAGGGCCGTCATCATGGGAGAAACAGCCCCGGGATTCCGTAATGCCGGATCCGCACCGCGGTGGAGCAGGAGTAAGGCCATTTCTTCCGAGTGCCGGATTCCCGCATTGAGAAGGGTCTGCCCTTCTTCATCCCTGATATTCACAGGCAGTCCCAGGTCCAGGAGGGAGTTCATCAGTTCAAGAGCGGCTTCCTTCTCATAGTCCAGGGGGAAAAACAGAATCAGTTCCATAATATCCCGGTTGTCCTCTGCAAAAGGATTGATTCCCGGTTCACTAGCCAGTAAAAGATTCAGAATATCCGGCCGGCCGGCAGCCACAGCGTAATGACAGGGTGTAAAACCCTGAAGACTTCTATAAGAAGAGGAGGCTCCCAGAGACACCGATTTCTCCACATCCTCCAGAGACACTGCACTTCCATTGTAATAAAGGCTTTGAATCAGCTCTTCACTCAGATTATTACGGATCTGTTCAAGAACTTCTGCCGCGGCCACCTGCTCTGTAAAGACAGCTTCTTCAAAGGGCGTTCTCCCCTCCTGGTTTCTGTCGTTCAGAGAGTGGCCCATCCTGACCAGATCTTCCAGAACAGCGGTACTGAAGGAATCTTCCCTTTGTATGGCCTGAAAAAGAAGGTTTTTCTCAGGCTGAGCGCTTACGCTCTCATCATAAGCCTGTCTCAGTATGGGGAGAAAGGAGGGATTCCGCCCTCTGGCAATAAAAAGATCAAGAGCCGTCCTTCCATTGTGATCCTTAGTGTGGAGATTCCCCTGTCGGGTATTTATTTTTTCCAGCAGGAGTCTCAAAAGTTCTGTATCGTCTGAAAACTGGAGAGTATATAAGAGAGCATTCTGTCCGTTCTTATCAGTAAGTTGGGGATCAGCGCCGGCTTCCAGGAGGTAACGGGCCGTCTGGTTATCCTGCTTTCTAATGGACGTCATCAGAGCTGTTCTGCCTGAACTGTCCCGTGTATCGATAGTGTCAGAGGAAAAAAAAGCCCCCTTTAACGCAGAATCATAATCCTCTACGGCAAAGACGGGCTGCATGGCGATAAGTATGGTAAATATGAGGAACAAAGATCTTCTCATTAACGGGTTCCCCTCCTGATGTGAGATCCCGTTAATTATAAACCTTCCCCTTCTTCTGCACAACTATTCTACGTTAAGAACATCCTTCATGGCAGAAAGAAATGAATCTTTGGGCAGTGCTCCCTGGGCCATCTGGGGTTTTCCCTCTTTGGGGATAAACAGAATGGAGGGAATACTCTGTATGCCGAAGGCTCCGGCCAGTTCCTGTTCTGCTTCCGTATCAATCTTGTAGACATTCATTTTTCCAGCAAACTCTTCAGAAAGTTCTTCCAGAACGGGGGCAACCATTTTACAGGGGCCGCACCAGTCGGCATAAAAATCGATGATACAGGGAAGTTCTCCTTTGAATTTCCACTCTTTTTCATTTTCAAAGTCAAAAACATTATCCAGGAATTCCTGTTTTGTAAGATGCTGAGCCATTAATGGCCTCCTTAATATTCAATTTCTTATATATTCAAACTACGAATCAGGACTGAAAAAGTCAACACTTTTTTTCCGGGTTCTTAATTTATAACTATTTTAATACCGGAATGATCCAAATTTCAAACTCTCATGATGTAGCGGTTTCTGACTGAAGGTATCCCACAAATAAATCCCCTCGTAAAACAAAGAACAGACCTGACCTTGCTTTTCTGATCTTGCTTTGTACGGCAGGGATGAATTAAAGTAAAACTTTCCAGGCACCATTCTTTTATGTGCCGAATATAAACAGCCCCTTCAGAAGGGCTTCAAAGGAAGCAGCTTATGAATAAAGAGACACTGCCGAACTGGGATTTATCCATGTATCCCGGATTTCAGTCAGATGAATATAGAAAGCATAAAAAAGAGATGGAAGAACTGCTCAGGTCCATGACAGCCGCTCTGGACAATACAGAACTCTGGGAAAAAGACTTTAGTTCCGCTCTGGAAAATCTCATTCCTACTCTCAATAGAGCTCATGATCTGTATGAAACACTTGAATCCTACAGCTACTGCAGTTATTCCACCAACACAGCCGATCCGGAAGCCCTGAAGGCTCTCAATTCACTGGAAGAAGCCTCCCTTCCCTTCCAGGGTGTACTGGTCCGGCTGAAAAACAGACTGGCTGCCTCCGGTACAGATTCAGGTGACTGGGAGAAATCCGGAGTGCTGAAAGATTATATCTACTACCTGCAGGAGGCTCTTGCGGATCAGAAATTTCAGCTTGCCCCGGAGATGGAAGATCTGGCTTATGACCTGGCCCGCTCCGGCAGTTCCGCCTGGAGCCGTCTGCATTCACAGCTGTCTTCCTCATTGAAAACTGAGTGGACAGAGGGCGCTGACAAGACGGTTACCGAGCTCCGCGGACTGGGAAGTGATCCCGACAGGGATGTACGCCGGCAAGCCTGGAAAAAGGAACTGGACTGCTGGAAATCTGTCGAAACATCCATGGCGGCAGCTCTGAACGGCGTGAAGGGATTCACCCACACCCTCAATTCCAGAAGAGGATACAAGAGTACACTGGAACGCTCAGTCCGTCAGGCGGGAATGTCCATGACCACTCTGGAAGCCATGATAAGCAGTATGACAGAAAGCTTGCCCGACTTCAGGCGCTACATGAAGGCCAAGGCCTCCTTTATGGGCCTGGAAAAGCTCTCCTGGTATGACACAGTGGCTCCCCTGCCGGGGCAATCTGAACCCTGGAGCTGGGAAAAGGCCAGGCAGTTTATTATCAGGCATTTCGGATCCCTGAGCCCCGAGTATGCCGCTTTCGGAAAGATGTGCTTTGACCGGAAGTGGATTGATGCTCCCCCCCGGGAAGGCAAGGTGGGCGGGGCCTACTGTATAGGATTTCCTGAAATCCGGGAGAGCCGTGTTCTGACCAACTTTACCGGCTCCTTCAATGATGTTTCCACCATTGCCCATGAACTGGGTCATGCCTGGCACTACGAGGTTCTCAAGGAGACTCCGGCTCTCCACCGCCACTACCCCATGACCCTGGCCGAAACAGCCTCCATTTTTTCAGAAACCCTTGTGTTCCAGGCCTGTTATGCGGGAGCCGGGGAAAGTGAACGGCTGCCCCTGCTGGACAGCACTCTCAGTGATTCCAACCAGGTTATAACCGATATTCTGTCCCGGTTCCTGTTTGAAAAGGAGCTGATGACGCGCCGGTCGTCAGGAGAACTCAGCGCGGAAGACCTGAACACTATGATGCTGGATGCCCAGGAAGCCACATACGGTGATGCCCTACACCCTGAAGAACGCCACCCCTGGATGTGGGCTGTCAAAGGGCATTACTACAGTATGGATCTGGCTTTTTACAACTTTCCCTATGCCTTCGGCCTCCTTTTTTCTCTGGGGCTGTACAGCCTGTACCGGGAAATGGGACCGGATTTTGAACCCCTGTACCGGAAGGTTCTGCAGCTGACCGGCAAGGCCAGTGCTGAAGACTGCGCTGCGGCAGCGGGTCTGGATATCACACAGGAGGCTTTCTGGAACAGAAGCCTGGATGTGATTCGTACTCAGATTAAGGATTTTACAGAACTGGCGGAGAAATAATGGTTGTATTTGCCCACAGGGGAGCCTCGGCCTACGCTCCCCAGAACACGATACCTGCCTTCAGAAAAGCCCTTGAAATGGGGGCTGAGGGCATTGAGCTGGATGTTCAGCTCTCAGCAGACGGCGTACCCGTTGTCATCCACGATTTTGTTCTGGATAAAACAACAGATGCCAACGGATTTATCCACAGAACCGGATGGAAAGAGCTGCAGTCCGCCGATGCGGGTGCCTGGTTTTCCCGGGAGTACCTTGGAACTCCCGTTCCCTCTCTGGAGGAGGTACTGGGACTGGTGCCCGGTTCTGTCACCCTGAATATCGAGATAAAATCCCTCAGTTTCCTTGAAGAAAAGACGGCAGAGATAGTGAATGATCTTCTGAAACAGGACAGGGAACGGAAGGTAATCATATCGTCCTTCAACCACAGAATTCTGAAACAGTATCAGGAACTGTCTCCCCACACTCCTTTAGGAATTCTCACAGGAAGCGATATGATTGATTTTCCCGCCTATGTGGAGCACAGCGGAATCAAGCCTTACAGTGTACACCCCGAAGCCTCCTACCTGTCGGAGGCTTATGTAAATGAAGCCCGCGGCAGGGGCTGGAAGGTGATGTGCTACACAATCAATTCGGCGGAACAGGCCGGTCTTGTACAGCAAATAGGAGCCGACGGAATTTTCTCGGATTATCCGGATCTGCTTAAAAAGTCCTGATTGCCAGATGGACTGGCAGACCGGCAGGGCCCTGAATCAGTAATGATATTCCAGAGCAATGGTGACCGATGAAGCGGCATAGCTGACTCCGGCACCGTCTTCAAAGGTTCCCAGATAGCTGCCGCTGTCATTGTACACCGTCGTATTCCCCGTAATCTCCGGAATATAATCAAAATCATATGCCAGAGACAGGGCAAAATGCTCATGCCAGTGCCAGGCTGCTGAAGCGGACAGTCCGAAATACTGACCTTTTTTAAAACTGTCATAAAAATGAAGGGATCTGAGAATATGATGATCATGATCATCCGCTGACACAAGAAAGCTGTACAGAAAGGTCAGCCCTCCCCGGAACAGGTCTTTTTCCATCATCCCACTGATCCCCAGATAGGGGATTCTGTACTGAATAGTATAGTCGATGCCGTTCACTCCAATCAGATAATCCAGATCCTGTCCCGGGTATGTTATGGATGTAATGGAATCAGTCCATCCCCACTTCATATATTTAAATCCCAGCATGCCATTCATTTTCAGTGCCTTTCTGCTGAGAAAGCGGTACCCCGCATTACTGTCCAGTAGGAAGGAGGAGGTATAATAGATATCACTTACAGACTCATGAGTCCATTCTGTATCCACCGCATCAAAATACTCGGAAAGCCAGTCATGATCTGTCATGATCCCCCTGCCTCTGTTCACTGCCGTTCCAAAGGCTCCATTTACAAAAAACATGTCCTTTAGGTTGAATGAACCTTTTACACCCAGAACAACAGCAGGCCTGATCTGCCAGTTCAACCGGCTCATATAAGGATAGGGATCACTGCTGCTGTCAAAAACCAGTTCATTACTGTGGCCATATACCAGAGATGCCAGAGGAGCCAGGGAAAAACCGTAGCTTTCTCCTTCTTTCAGAGAAGCTGACGCGTCTGCTGTCAAAGCCGGCAGGCAGGAGGCGGAAAAAAGGAAAAGGAGCATAGTGAACAGAAATGTTTTTTTTCCCATGGCTGTATTCTAAACGGTGAAGAAAGGAAAATCCAGATACCCTAGAAATGTATTCAGCTAGACTAAAGCTGTTCCTTTGAAATACCAGTCACTCTGAATATGATCTCGGACGAAAGGAACCGGCTGCTTCAAACTGCCGGGGCTCTGTGCCTCTTTTTGCAGAACGGCCTGTTCCCACAGCTGTCATTTCCTGTACAATTCCCTCATGAACGAATCATCCGAACATATCATTCAAATTGAAGAAGAATATCTACCCGGATATCCCGGCCGGGGGAGCGGTCCCCGGGTCAGCTGGGAATGGCGCAGAGGTGAATCCTGGGTCATTCTGGGAGACAATGGTTCCGGAAAGACCCATTTCTCCGAGCTGATCGAAGCCAATACTGATCTGAGTGTTGAGAAAGTCTCCTTTGAAGAACTGGAAGCCCTTCTGGAAGAGCAGATCAGACAGGATGATTCCGAGTATTCCGGAAAGGTGGATACAGGTATACCCCTCTATCGCTTTCTGGATCTCCCCTCCCCCCACAAGCTGCCGGAAGAAGCGCCTCCCCTGCCTATGGGCCTGGATAAGATAATGGAGTCTGGTTTGAGGGTTCTCTCCACAGGGGAGACCAGAAAAGCCCTGATCTACAAGGCCATGCTCAGACATCCCGGCATACTGATTCTGGATGAACCCTTTGACGGACTGGACAGAGCATCTGTGGTGCAGCTGCAGGAAATGCTGAATACAATGATCCGTGACGGCTGGCCCCTTCTGATGATTCTGAACAGAAAGTCGGAGATTCTTGAACAGCACAGCCATGTTGCCGTATTCCGGGAATTTTCTCTTATCTACAGGGGCGAAAGAAATGAGTGGGAATCCTTCGAGGCTGATGATGCTGCCCGGCATGAAAAAAACACAATGCCCATTCCTTCCGCTCCCCCTGATGCTCCCCGCTGTGAATCGAAGACTCTTGTTGAAATAAAACAGACAAGCGTCCGGTACGGAAACAAGACCATTCTGGACCGGATCAGCTGGGAAGTAAAAAAGGGAGAGCACTGGAAGATTACAGGCCCCAACGGAGCGGGAAAATCAACTCTTCTGAATCTGATAACCGGAGACCAGCCCCAGGCCTATGCCAATGACGTACGCCTTTTCGGTGTACAAAAAGGGAGCGGAGAATCGATCTGGGATATCAAAAAAAAGCTGGGAATAATATCTCCTGCTCTCCAGCTCAGCTACAGAGTCAGCCTGACAGCCCGGATGTGTGTTATCTCAGGCCTTTATGACAGTATCGGAGTGTATAACAATGTGCCGCCCCGGGAGAAAGCTCTGGCCGATTCCTGGCTGTGTAAAATCGGCCTTAACAAGAAAGGAGACACTCCCTACGGACGCCTGTCCTACGGAGAACAGAGACTCCTGCTCATAGCCAGAGGACTGATCAAACATCCTCCCCTGCTGATTCTGGATGAACCCTGTCAGGGACTGGATGACCGGAACAGGGAACAGGTGCTGGAGCTGCTGGGACATTTTGCCCGGGAATCGGAATCCACCCTCCTGTATGTGACTCACCATGAAGAAGACAGAATTGACCACATCAACAGACATCTCCGGTTCTGTCCTGATCTTCACAGCAGCAGCGGATTCACATTGACTGCAGACGGCGTTCCACTGCGAGGATAACAGAGTCCGGAGTGGAGGCACCTGCACTCAGGCCGATAACCTCAAAGTCTCCAATCTTCCCTGGAATCTCACTTGCATCCTGAATATGCCAGCAGGGAATGCCCGTCTCCCTGGCTGTCATATACAAGCGCTGGGTATTGGCGGAATCCCGTCCTCCGATAATAAGACAGGCGTCTACCCTTTTACATAGGTCTACCAGAGCTTCCTGCCGTTTGCTGGTTGCCGAACAGATGCTCTCCACTATTTTCAGCTGCTCACATTTCTGTTCGAGAACCCGGCAGACCTTGTCATACTCGTCCTGCTTGATGGTCGTCTGTCCTATCACCATAACCGGACCCGACAGAGTCAGTTTTTCTGCCTCTTCGGGAGAACTGATCACAATGGGATGATCCGCATAACCGGCCAGCCCCCGGATCTCACCATGATCCGGATCTCCCACTATAACAGTATGATACCCTAAAGAGGCATACTTTCTGACAGTTTTCTGTGAGGCGATCACCTTGGGACAGGTTCCGTCCATGATCCTGCTGCCCCGCAGTTTCAACTCTTCCTTCAGTTGAAGGGGTATTCCATGCGCTCTGATGATAACCCGGCAATCGGAGGGAACATCATCAGGAGACTCCACGGTTTTCACACCTCTTGATTCAAAATCTGACACGACCTGGGGATTATGGATAATAGGGCCCAGAGTATATACCTCTGAATCATCGAAATTCACAGCATCTTCCAGAGTCCCTACCGCTCGGCGGACTCCCAGACAGAAACCCATTTCATCAGCTCTGATTATTTTTTTTATTCTGCTCATATACTCTATTATGGTATGTACACATAGACTATGTCATCCCCGCCCAGATCCAGTCTATAGTTTTCCAGGTTGAGATTCTTGGTATCCGAGTGGATCAGCAGGACTCTTCTGCTCTGATAGATATAGGGGGAGTTCAGCCGTTTCAGCAATAAATCAAAGCTGCTGTTCTCAACAGAAAAGCGGCTTATTCTCCAGGTTCTGAATCCCTCTGACCAGGGAGGGGGAGAAAAACTGCCGTCAAGATCATAGGCTATTTCGGGAAATCGGCCGTCCTCAATGGCATTCAGATATTCCCGTTCCTCTCCGGCTGTAAAATGACCGGCGCCATAGGGAAAGGCAAGGGTGTCCAGAGAGACAGGATAGCCCAGATACTCGCTGACAATACGGTCTGTCTCTTCCACCTCCTGAAAAAACTGTTCACTTGTCAGCTCTTCCCGGAATGTATGGGTCATGCTGTGATGTCCTATATAAAACTCCCTCCGGGCATAGCGGATCTTATCCTGTACCACATCAATCCCTTTGTAGGGATATCCCGGATTTGCCTGAGCTCCGATCTGTCTGAAAGGGATGGCGTCAAAAGACATGTAAAAGGTGAAGTTATAGTGATTGCCGGCTTTCTGAAAGTACCGGGTGAATATGGAAGCCAGGCAGTCAGGATCAAGGTTCCAATCCCGGGGTGTATTCCCCCCTTCATAGGCGGCCATGGTTTCATCATCCCAGAGCAGCTGAGTTGCTCCCGCATCATCGGCGCCGATTACAAAAGGCTTCATGCCCGAAGGAACAACAGAAAAATCTCCTCTGGCAAAATCTATATCCGACAGGGGATAATACCCGTTACTCCTGAGGACCGCCATGAGATGATGAACCCTGTTCAGACTGAGTTCATAGCGCTCATCATCACCGATTCTATGGAAACAGAGTACGGGGATTTCACCCTCCTGCCGCCGGTCATAGAATACCGTACTGTATCGATTTTCACTTATAGCCGGATTGCTGTAACCCAGGCGCTCAAGAAGAAAATCTTCCGGTTTCTTCTCCTTGAGAGAACGGACGAAAATCAGCCGTACGGGATTGCCGTCTCCGTCCATCATAATTCTGTACAGATTTCCACCGGTTCGGGCACTCAAGGGCATCCCGGCCAGGAGAAGAATAGTCGTGAGCAAGAAGGTTTTAAGTATACGTACCACCCGGGTTCAAAAGTTCAGCTGTATAACAATCCTTGCTGATCACAGAGAGGAGAGGGTGTCGGCAGCCAGACGTCCCATTTCAGTAGAAGGGGCAATATCCCTGGCTTTCTGGTAGGATGTCCTGGCCTTTCTCTCGTCTCCATTGCCAAGATAGGCAGTTCCCATAAGATACTGAATCTGCTGGGCTTCATCGCTGTTCAGATAATCCTCATCCACACTGCCAAGAACAGAGAGGGCATCGTCAAACTGGAGAGACCGGATCATCAGATCACCCATCCGTACAGCATAGGTCCCCATATACTCGGTTTCAAGATAGTCCGAATCAACATCCTGAAGCATTCTGACATAAGAGCGCTTCTGACCGAGCTGCTCATAGCAGATCGCAGTGAAAAGAAGGCAGTTCTGATCTTCAAAGAAATCCCAGCCCTCTTCGAAATTGATCAAAGCTTCTTCATAGTTTTCTTCGGCCATGGCTTCCATACCGGCTTCAAGATAGGTATAGGCATCTTCCATTCCGGTACTGTCCAGAGTCGCTGCTTCCGCACCGCGGACACCCATGGTGGCTTCATGTCTCCACTTGTCATGGCCCGTACTGAGAGTCAGTTTCTTTTTCAGATCAAGACTGGCCGTCTGAACAGAAGAGCTGCCTTTCACAAGGTCACTGATATTATAGGTGCCGTCCCGGGTCAGGGATACAAGGGCATCGCCCACCAGAAGCTCGGCATAACCGTCATCTGACAGGCGCAGTATGGAAGAGGTATCCAGCTCATCGCCGATTCCCAGTTCATCCCAGGAACCACCGCTCTGA